>CAYVMK010000248.1:0-4224 GCA_964452445.1 uncultured Desulfonema sp.
CGGGATCAAAACTGAAAATATAACGGCAGGAATCCCAAAAAAAGACGCATTTGCCGGAGAGATCAGAGCCATTTCCATCTTTACTTTCTTTCTCCCTTCACATATGTTATAAATAAAAATGAATGAATGAATGAATATTCATTCATTTCCTATCAGACAGATTTTAATTCTGTCAAGAAAAAAATGGTTCTAAAAAGAATAATGTCCGGCGGATATTTATCGGTTTGGATTTACTATAAGTGTCCTCAAAATACCATTGATTATTTTAAAGTGAGGAGTTTTTAAGCTGCCAATAATTTACTCAAGTCGTTTATTTAAATTATAAAAGGAGACTATCATGACAAAAGGAGTAAGTTACCAGAACAAACCGTGGCTTCAAAATTACGAGGAAGGAGTTCCGGAAAGGATGAGTATTGAAAAAGCCTGTCTTCCCGATTTTCTGGAGAGAACGGCAAAAGAATTCCCTGACAAAATGGCGCTGAATTTTCAAGGCTTCACGATAAATTATCATGAACTCAACAACATGATAAACAGCTTTGCAGCCTGCCTGAACAGCTTCGGCATCAAAAAGGGAGATCGTGTCGCAATTCTTCTACCCAACCTTATCCCTTGCGTAGTCGGTTATTATGCAATTATCAAGCTGGGCGGAATAGCAGTCATGAACAATCCTCTTTATTCCGACAGGGAGCTTGAATATCAGTTCAACAATTCAGGATCAAAACTTCTTATCACCCTTGACCTTCTGGGTAACCGCATGATCGATCTGCGTCCGAAAACGGGGATAAAACAGATAATCTATACATCCATCGGCGATTATCTTCCTTTCCCGAAGAATATCCTGTTTCCGCTTGTCGGAAAGAAAAAAGGACTTGCGGCGGATGTTAAACGGAGCGACAGTGTTTACAAATGGAAAGATCTTCTCTCAAAACATTTCCCTGCTCCTCCGCGCGTATCGATCTCTTTTGACGATGTTGCCATGTACCAGTACACGGGAGGAACTACAGGCGTATCGAAAGGCGTAATGCTGACACATGCCAATCTCAGCGCTCAGGTCCAGCAGGTCCGCGCATGGTTCCCCAAATTCAACAGGGGGGAAGAGATAATGCTTGGAGCATTGCCCTTTTTCCACGTATTCGGCCTTACTGTTGCGATGAACTTCTCGATATACATGGGATGGGGAGATATTCTTGTTCCCAAACCCCAGCCTGAGCCGCTCCTTGAAGCAATAGGAAAATTCAGGCCCACTTTTGCGCCTCTTGTTCCGACAATGTATATCGGCATGCTCAATAATCCCCTGATTAACAAAACCGATATGACTTCAATAAAGGGATGCTTCTCCGGAAGCGCTCCGCTTCCGGTTGAGGTTATCAGGGATTTTGAAAAAAAGACAGGCGCAGTTATTGTCGAAGGATTTGGATTGACCGAATCGTCCCCTGTTACACATGTCAATCCTTTTGCAGGCGGCAAGCGCAAGGTTGGAAGTATCGGGTTGCCCATATCCGACACTGAAAGCAGAATAGTGGACTTAAACGACGGGAAAACCGACTTGCCTGTCGGTGAAATAGGCGAACTTATCGTGAAAGGCCCGCAGGTTATGAAAGGTTACTGGAACATGCCGGAAGAAACGGCAAATACTCTTGCAGACGGATGGCTTCTCACCGGTGACATAGCAAAAATGGATGATGACGGATATTTCTTCATCGTGGACCGTAAAAAGGATATGATAATATCGGGCGGCTACAATGTGTATCCCCGCGATGTAGAAGAAGTATTGTTCGAACATCCCAAGGTGCAGGAAGCCACGGCAATCGGAATACCTCATCCGGTTCGCGGAGAAGCGGTTAAAGTTTTTATAGTATTAAAGGAAGGAGAAACGGCAACAAAAGAAGAACTGCTTGAGCACTGCAAAAAAAGCCTGGCTGCATATAAGCTCCCATCCGAATTTGAATTCAGGAAAGAGCTCCCGAAAACAAACGTGGGGAAGGTGCTTAAAAAGAATTTAAGAGCCGAATCGCTTGCAACTAAATAGGGCGGCAGGCACAAATAACATAATAAAAAAGACCGACTTGCTAAAGCCCGCCTTTTTTATTCACATAAATTTATATCTCCCAGCATTAAGATAGAACCGAAACAGCGAGCGCATTCCCCGCAGCTTGCGGCGGAGAGCTTCAAAGCTTCGTGAAAAGTAAAATTAAACGATTTATCCGCCGAACGATATTTCCGGAATTTCAACAGCGGCGCTGCTTGACTCCAGAATAGCCTTCATCTTTCCGAAAGTTACGGGAAGCATTGCATTGATGAAGAACTCGGCGCTCTTGATCTGGCCTTCATAGAATGCGGCATTTCTGTCTTTTTCAATTTTTGCCCGCCTTTCCAGACAATTAATACCCTCTTCAAGACCGGTGCTGCCAATCAATTTTTCAAGTTTCGGAGCGGCAATTACAGCTCTCCAGAGAAGCATCCATGCCATTATTACATCCCCTGAAGCTTCCAGGAACGGATATGCAAATGCAAATGCGGTCAGAACGTTGGGCGACATCGCGGCGGCCCCTATATGCATTGCAACTTCTCCAAGTTTATTTAATGATTTTTCAACATTTTCAGCAAGTTTCTCAAGTCCGTGGATTCCCTTTGCAGTTGCAATGGTCTTCTGAATTTCGCTGAAAAGATCCATGACAGGCTTGCCCTTGTTCATGCCAAGTTTGCGTCCGAGAAGGTCCATTGCCTGTATGCCGTTTGTTCCCTCGTAAATCATGGTGATTCTGCAGTCTCTTAACAACTGTTCAACGGGGTACTCTTTTATAAAACCATACCCGCCGTAAACCTGAATACCATGACTGCATACCTCAAAGGATTTGTCGGTTATATATGCTTTGACTATCGGCGTGAGAACTTCGATAAGCCCGTGATACTTTGCTTTTTCTCCTTCATCGCTTGCGGTTTCCATCTTGTCTTCGCAAAAACCCGAGTAGTAAATCAGGCTCCGCATGCCCTCAACATAGGATTTCATTATCATAAGCTGGCGGCGCACATCAGGGTGCTGTATTATAGGAACTGACGGAGCATTCGCATCCGCCATTTGAAGCAGGTTTTTTCCCTGAACACGCTGTCTCGCATAGTTAACGGCATACATATAAGATGAAGAGGCACAGGTAAAACCCTGAAGGCCGACAAGCTGACGCGCCTCATTCATCATGAGAAACATCGCCCGCATACCCCGGTTCTCTTCCCCAAGAAGAGTTCCTCGGCACTTACCTTTCCCGCCGAGAGCAAGCGAACATGTGGCATTTCCATGGATACCCATTTTTTCTTCAATGCCCGTACAAACTACGTCGTTGAATTCGCCGAGGCTTCCGTCGTCGTTAACCCATATCTTGGGCACAAGGAACAAAGAAATTCCCTTCGTACCGGCCGGGGCTCCCTCTATTCGGGCAAGAACAAAATGAATAATATTTTCGGTAAGGTCGTGTTCACCGCCTGAAATAAATATCTTGTTGCCGGTTATTGAGTAAGCGCCGTCATCGTTCTTTTTTGCGCTCGTGGTAAGAGCCCCGACATCTGAACCGGCCTCAGGTTCTGTAAGAAGCATCGTACCGCACCATTTACCGGTATACATCTTTTTTAAAAACAGTTTTTTCTGCTTTTCTGTTCCGAATTCATCAATCAGCTTCCCGGCGCCATGTGTCAGACCCGCGTACGCCATAAACGCATAGTTCGCTCCGACAAGATAGGCGCCTGCCGCAAGAGCAACGGTTTTGGGCATACCCTGGCCGCCCCATTCGGGGTCTTCCGTCATGGCGACCCATTCCCCTTCCTTAATCAGGTCATAAACCCTGTGAAAACTCTCAGGAACGCTTACCTTGCCGTTATCAAACCTGCACCCTTCCCTATCTCCTAACTTCTGGGTCGGAAGCACTTCCTTGATAGCCAGATTACGCGCTTCCGATATAATCATATCAATTGTTTTTTTGCTGAACTCCACATACTTTTCATGCTTGCTGAGATTCGAAACCTGCAATTGTTCGTGCAGAACAAAATCCACATCCCTTCTGTCGGCTATTAGCTGTGCCATAATTGACTTCTCCTTAGTACCTTAGAAATAATTTTCTGCGCGTTTCTGGCAGAAAATTATTTCGTGAAGGTACTTATCCCGTTTATCGGGGTTAGGGGCCGTTACAAAATAACCATTACATTTCTGACCATTTTGTTACGGCTCCTTATGCC
>CAYVMK010000249.1:0-4222 GCA_964452445.1 uncultured Desulfonema sp.
GGGAATATAAGAGTGAAATCAAAAAACGATACAAATTCCGAATATAAAGGCTTCGAACAGGGTCCGATCCGGCCTCCAAGCGAAGCATACAGCCTTTTAATCCGGGTGACAAGAAATTGCCCATGGAACCGCTGCGCCTTCTGCAAGGCCTATAAGAGATCCCTGTTTTCTCTCCGGCCTGTGGAACATGTTATAAAAGACATTGATACTGTTCATAAACATATCACGGCATTGCTGAAACTTGCGGATGAATCGAGCCGGAAAGGCCGGGTTGAGATAGATACCGGCAGCATGAAAATTATGCCGGAAGAAAGACAGGCCTTTAATGCCGCATATCACTGGATGGCCTGCGGAATGAAATCGATATTTATTCAGGATGCAAACAGCCTGATATTAAAACCATCCGATCTTATTGAAATACTTAATCATCTCAAAAAATGCTTCCCCTGGACCGAAAGAATAACATCATATGCAAGATCACATACGGTCGCAAGAATAAGCGACAGCGACCTTTCCGCAATAAGAGCGGCCGGGTTAAACAGGATACATATAGGTCTTGAATCAGGATCGGACAAAGTTCTTGAACTGGTAAAAAAAGGGGTGTCAAAAGAAACCCAGATAAAGGCAGGACAAAAGGCAAAAAAAGCCGGCTTTGAACTTTCCGAATATGTAATGCCGGGACTTGGCGGCGCAGGTTTATCAAGGGAGCATGCCATAGAGACTGCGGACGCTCTGAACAAAATAAATCCCGATTTTATAAGGCTGCGAACTCTTGCAATTCCTGAAAATATCGGGCTCTATAACGAATACAAAGCAGGCCGTTTTGAAAAATGCAACGACCTGATGATGGCTAAAGAGATTCTTCTCTTTATAGAAAATTTAACCGGTATAACAAGCATGATCAAAAGCGACCATATTTTAAACCTGTTTGAAGATGTCGAAGGGCAACTGCCTCAGGACAAAGAAAAAATAATAAGTGTTCTGCGTTCATTTCTCGATATGCCGCGGGAGCGGCAGATAAAATACCAGATCGGGAGGCGGCTTGGAATATTTTCACGCCTTGCGGATATGAAAAACCCGAACAGGCTTGAAAATGCTGAAAATGCGTGTATCAGACTCGGAATAACTCCCGATAATGTCGATAAAACGGTTGATGAACTGATGCAAAGATTTGTGTAAAGAAGAAAAGGATTCGAGGGGTCGAGGGGGAAGGCGTAAGGCGTGAAGCGTTAGTCGATATTCGATGTCCGAAATTCTAACCAAAGATATTTGAAATTTGCAAAGGCGAATATCGAATATTGAACAAGGAATTTAGAACCGAAGAAGTGATTGGAAAACTTCGAAATTCGATATTCCTTGTTCAGCATTCTGCGGTTCGAAAACAATCTCAAATTTCAACAGATTACAATTGTGAGAGATGAACTCTCAGAGTGAATGCGTAAGAATCTATATTCGATCTTCGATGCCCGATGTCCGAAATTCGAACCATAAACAATAAACCAGGAACCAATGTATGGCGAAACCTAAACTGAAAGAGCATCTGATAAACAGGAACTGGTGCAAAGGATGCGGAATCTGTGTCCATTTCTGCCCGAAAAAAGTGCTTGAACTCGATTCCGAAGAAAAAGCATTTGCGGCGCGTCCGCAGGATTGCATAGCCTGCAAACTTTGCGAATTAAGATGTCCTGATCTTGCAATAGAAATAATAACCGAATAGAGCCATCATATGAATGAAAAAAATATAAAATTTGTCCAGGGAAACGAAGCCTGCGTGGAAGCTGCATTATATGCCGGGCTCAATTTTTTTGCCGGCTACCCGATAACGCCTTCCACGGAAATAGCCGAAACCCTTTCGGCAAGGCTTCCTCAGACAGGCGGAAAATTTGTCCAGATGGAAGATGAAATAGCCTCCATGTGCGCGATCATAGGCGCCTCTCTGACAGGAAATAAAGTTATGACGGCAACAAGCGGTCCGGGGTTCTCCCTCATGCAGGAGGCTCTTGGCTATGCAGTCATGGCTGAAATTCCCTGCGTGATAGTGAATGTTCAGCGCGGAGGGCCTTCCACGGGCAATCCGACGCATGTAAGCCAGGGAGATGTAAACCAGGCAAGATGGGGAACTCACGGCGACCACGCAGTCATCGCCATGACGGCTTCGAATCACCAGGATGTATTCTCCATAACAGTCGACGCATTCAACCTGGCCGAAACATACAGGACGCCCGTTATTCTTCTTTTTGATGAAGTAATAGGGCATATGCGGGAACGCCTGATAATGCCTGAAAAGGGAGAGCTTCCTCTTGTTGAAAGGCTTAAGACTTCAGTAAAAAGAGGTGTCGATTACCATCCCTATCTCCCAAGGGAAGACGGACGCCTCCCCATGTCCGATTTCGGCGGCGTTCACAGGTACAATGTCACGGGCCTTTTTCACGACATGTGGGGATTTCCTTCAAGCGATCCGGCTGTTGTTCACGGGCTTCTCCGCCATCTTGCCGACAAGATAATGAACAACGACAACAGCATTGCAAGATATAAGGAGTATTTTCTTGAAGACGCCAGAACTGTCCTTATTTCCTACGGATCTTCCGCCCGTTCGGCCCTTCACGTGGTAAAAAACAGGAGGGCAAGGGGAGAGAGCCTGGGGCTTCTCGAGCTTCAGACCCTGTGGCCGTTCCCTGCCGGCATTGTCCGTGAAAAATGCAAAGACGCGAGATGCGTGATTGTGGTCGAAATGAACATGGGACAGGTTTTACAGCAGGTTAAAACGGCTGTCGACAATCCTGAAAAGGTATTTCTTGCAAACCGCATAGACGGCGTTCTGATAAATCCGACCGATATAAGAAACATAATGCGGCTCATCCAGGGCAAGGGGGTATAGATATGGCGATAAAAGATTATATCAGAGAAAGATTCTTTCCCCACATGTGGTGTCCGGGATGCGGCCACGGCATAGTGTTAAACGGCCTGATAAGAGCCGTGGAAGAGCTCGGAATAAACAAAAACGACATAGTCATGGTTTCAGGCATCGGATGCTCTTCGAGGATTTCAGGCTATCTTGACTTTCATACCCTCCATACGATTCACGGCCGGGCGCTTGCGTTTGCGACAGGCATAAAAATGAGCAGGCCTGAATTGAATCTTCTTGTCCCCATGGGAGACGGCGACGCACTCGCCATAGGCGGAAACCATTTCATTCACGCAGCGCGCCGGAATATAGACATGACTGCAATCGTCATGAATAACCGGATATACGGCATGACGGGAGGGCAATATTCGCCCCTTTCCGGTTACGGAACCATAGCAACTACAGCGCCCTATACGAATATCGACCATTCCTTTGATGTTGTTAAGCTTGCCGCGGCGGCAGGAGCCACATTCGTGGCCCGTTCTACCGCATACCATGTCCGGCAGTTAACGGACATAATAAAGCAGGCCATAACCCACAAAGGTTTTTCGGTTGTCGAAATTCTTTCCCAGTGCCCGACTTACTTCGGAAGGAAAAACAAGGAAGGCAGCGCCGTGGATATGATGGAGCGCATGAAGGATATCACCGTTCCAATCGGTTCAAAAGCAAAGAAAGGGAATCCCGACCTCATCGAGCGCGGAGTTTTCGTCAACGAAGATAAGCCTGAATATTGCAGCGAGTACAACAAAATCATCGAAAGAGCGATGAAAGGGAATTGAACATGGAAAGAATCAGGATGGTATTTTCAGGTTCGGGAGGACAGGGCGTAATCACCGCCGCAATAATAATCGCTGAAGCCGCCGTGCTTTATGAAAATCTTGTAGCTGTCCAATCCCAGTCGTACGGAGCCGAGGCAAGAGGCGGCGCGACAAGGTCCGACGTTATCATATCCGATACCGAAATAAATTTTCCCAAAGTAACCTATCCCAATCTTCTCGTCTGCCTGACCCAGGAGGCATACAATAATTTTTCACCGATTATCCGCCCGGGAGGGTTTCTCATCACCGATACCCGTTATGTCAAAACACATAAAAAAGTGGCTGCGCGTCAGAGAGAGCTTTCGATGTATCAGTCGGTAATGGACAAAATAGGCAAACCGGTTGTGTTCAACATATGCATGCTTGGAGCGGTGATTGGCATGATAGAAATCGTAAAACCCGAATCAATCATGAAAGTCATTGAAACAAGAATACCGGCCGGTCTGATCGATATAAACAGGAAAGCTCTTGAACTCGGGATAAAACTCGGGGAACCGTT
>CAYVMK010000250.1:0-4217 GCA_964452445.1 uncultured Desulfonema sp.
AATATCCTTCGGAGACAGCTTGAAATAGAAGCCGATGCGGTGGTTTTGAGCGCCGGAGTCACGGCGCAGGATACGGACGAACTGAGCGGCATCATGAAACTTGGCCGCAGCCCGGAAGGTTTCTTTATTGAGGCGCATGTCAAGCTGAGGCCGGTCGACATGCCGGGTGACGGAATATTTTTATGCGGCATGGCCCACAGCCCGAAGCTGATATCCGAGACAATTGCACAGGCGAAGGCTGCCGCGTCAAGGGCGACCACATTCCTGTCGAAATCGGAAATCAGGCTTTCTGCAATTACCGCGAAGGTTGACACCGACTATTGTGTAAAGTGCCTCACATGTGTCAGGTCATGTCCGTTCGGAGTACCGGTATTTAATGAAAAAGAAGGTGTTATCGAAATTGACGAGGCGCTCTGCCATGGATGCGGCATTTGCGCCGGTGTGTGCCCGAGGCAGACAATACAACTTGACTATTATGAAGACGGCCAGATAATGTGTAAAATAGACGCCTTGCTGGCGGGAGGCATGTAATGTCCGATTTTGAACCGACAATCATAGCTTTTTGTTGTGATCTCTGAGGATATTCTGCTGCGGACCTGGCAGGTTCGATGCGGCTTGATTATCCGGCAAACATAAAAATCATTAGGGTTCCCTGTACAGGAAAAGTTGACTTGATGTATCTTATGAGCGCGATTCAGAAAGGCGCTGACGGCGTATACGTGGTGGGTTGCCTGGAAGGCACGTGCCACTATAATGAAGGTAATTTAAGAGCCCGCGAACGGGTCATGCACGCACAAAAACTGCTTGAAGAAGTTGGGATTGACGGTGAAAGAGTTAGGATGTATAACCTTTCTGCAGGCGAAGGACCGACCTTTGCAGCCTATGCAAAAGAGATGACCGAACATATCCGCAACCTGGGTCCCAACCCGCTGAATAAGAAAAGAGGCAACTTGCAATAGGGTTGCCGGATATGAAACGATAACGGCTTAATTAGTAAGTTGGAAATTGTTTTCTGCGTTTTTCTACCCCTCAAGGGGGTGCTGAAAAAAGTCCCGTTTATCGGGGTTAGGAAGAAACCATGTTTTTTACTGTGAGTCTCTATGTTGCCCTTGCAGTTTTCGCCATCGGCCTGCTGTTCAAGGTATCGACCTGGTTCCGTTACAGCCTCTCTCCGGCTGCCGCAGACATCCCGGCAGCTAAACGGGCAGCGGCGGCCGTCAAGGGAATCCTGTTGACCGTTTTCAGCGCAAAGATTCTGACGCTGCTGAAAGTGCTGTTTTTAGAGGTCCTCCTGCAGACCCGCACCCTCAAGGAAAGTCTGCTGCGCTGGTGGATGCACATGCTCATCTATGGCGGGTTTATGCTGCTGCTGCTCATGCATGCGCTCGACAAAATCGTATCGGTCTCCCTTTTCAGCGATTATTACCCCACCTTGAATCCGTTCATGTTCCTGCGGGATCTTTTCGGACTCATGGTCATGGTCGGATTGGCCCTTGCTCTCTATCGGCGCTTTTTTATGAAAATACCCCGCCTCAAAACCGCCGCCCTGGATCATTATGCCATTATCATTCTGGCCGTTATCATGGTTTCGGGATTTCTGCTGGAAGGGATTGAAATAACTTCCTACACCCGTTATCAGGAAATGGTGGAAGAATATTCGGGAACCCAGGACGAAGAAGATCTTAAGGCCCTCGAATCCCTCTGGGTCAAAGAATACGGGGTGGTTTCGCCCGAACTCAAGGGGCCCTTTGAAGAAGATGTCCTGGAAAAGGGACGGGAACTCAATGAGAGCTGCATCTCCTGCCATTCACGGCCCCAGTGGGCATTTCTGGGGTATGGCGCGGCCAAAACCATCGGGCCGGTCGCCGTCGGGCTGGACAAGGCCGGATTGCCGACTTTCCTCTGGCATCTTCATTTTCTGGCCTGCTTTATCGGGCTGGCCTATCTGCCGTTCAGCAAGATGTTTCACATCCTTGCCAGCCCCATCAGCCTGCTGGCCGATGCGGTCATGGACAGGGAGACCTCGGATCCGGCCAATATCGCCACCCGCCAGATCATGGAGCTGGATGCCTGCACCCACTGCGGCGCCTGCACGCTGCGCTGTTCGGTTGGCGTTGTGTTTGAAGAAATTCCCAATGTAAACATCCTTCCTTCTGAAAAAATCGCCGCGCTCAAGACACTGACATCCGGCAAAAATATTTCAAAGCAGGAAATCCGGACGATTCAGGAAGGGCTCTATCTGTGCACCAACTGCCTGCGCTGTACCGGCGTCTGCCCGGTGGGAATTAACCTTCAGGAATTATGGTTCAGCGCCCGGGAAGCCCTGCTTCAAAAAGGCTGTCCCGAACTGCTGATCCTGTCGCCCCTTTCCCTCTATCGGGGATTGATGCGCGCTGCCCTGCCGGACGACGTTTATCAAAAGCCGCTGCAGCTTATTAACGACGTTATCGTCAACCGGTTTAAAGCAACAGACCGGGAGCATCCGACCTTCCCGGCGCAAATGGACAAGGGACTGAAACAGACCCTGGACATATCCGTCCCGGGCAGCACGTTTTCATATTGTTTTACCTGTAAAACCTGCACGTCCGCCTGTCCGGTCGTTCACAACTTCGAGCATCCCTGGGATGCGCTTGGTCTGGTCCCGCACCAGATCATGCACGCCACCGCCCTGGGGTTGAGCGACCTGATCTTTTCTTCAAAGATGCTGTGGGCCTGCCTGGGGTGTTATCAGTGCCAGCAGCAATGCCCCCAGGGCGTCCGGGTTGCGGATGTGCTGTATGAACTGAAGAATTTGGCCTTTAAACAGTTAAGGGAACCGCTTTCAAAGGAATAGATTATGAATTTTGCTTTATTTCGCTGTTGCCCCACGTCGATTTTTTTAAAACAATATGAATCCTCCACAGATGCCGTGTTGCGAAAACTCGGGGTACAATTTAAAGATATCAAAGAATTTAATTGCTGCGGCTATCCTTTAAAAAACATTGACGCCAGGGCTTACGCCCTTGCCGGCGCCCGCAACCTGGCCCTGGCCGAAAAAAACGGCGTCAATATTCTGACCTTCTGCAACTGCTGCTTCAACAGCCTCAAGCATGTCCAGCACACCCTTAAGGAAAACGCGGCCCTGCAGCAGGAAATCAATACGATCCTTGCAAAGGAAGGGTTGACGTATCAAAAGCCGGTTGAGGTCAAGCATCTTTTTGAAGTGCTGTTTAACGACATCGGTCTCGATAAGATCAGGGACAAGGTTGTCAAAAGCTTCAGCAACCTTAAAATTGCCACCCACTACGGCTGTCATATTTTAAGGCCCAAAGACATCGTCCAGTTTGACAATCCGATTGCGCCGTCCATATTTGACAAATTGGTTGAGCTTACCGGCGCCCGGAGCATCGACTGGCAGACCAAGCTGGACTGCTGCGGATCTCCCCTGCTGGGCGTTGATGATGAGCTGTCGCTGGATTTAACCCAGAAAAAAATAAAGGATGCCAAACAATCCGGCGCCGACTATCTTTGCAGCGCCTGTGTCTATTGTCAGCTTCAATTCGACCGGGTTCAAAAGATGCTGGTATCCCGGCGCAATGCGACCGAGCAGCTGCCCTCGATCCTTTACACCCAGCTGCTGGGGCTGAGTCTTGGAATTGACGAAACCGAATTGGGTATCAGCCGGAATGAGATAGGAATAAAAGATATCATAAATTTCCAGGCGTAGCGGGATGTACAGGCGTTACGCCATTGCGAAAAACGCGCAGGAAAATACAGGATCGCCTCCGGGTGAAACATCCGAAGCCGGCTTCTGAAAGTATGAAATTACGGTACGGGAGAGAAAATGATAGTTGCCAAACGAAAGCCCTTTGATGAAATTAAAGAAATGCTCAAAGGCTATAAAAAAGTTTTGAATGTGGGCTGCGGAACCTGTGTGGCAGTGTGCCTTGCAGGCGGTGAAAAGGAAGTTGCGGTGCTTAATGCAGAGCTTGATATGGCGCGCAAGCTTGAGGATAACCCGGTTGAGATGGGCGCGATTACTGTTGAAAGGCAGTGCGACATGGAATATCTTGAAGCGCTCGATTCCAAGGTCAACGAATATGATGCGCTCCTTTCAATGGCATGCGGGGCGGGAATCCAGTTTCTTGCCGAGAGATTTCCGGCGAAGCCGGTGTTTCCCGCGGTCGATACAACGTTTATCGGCGTCAACCAGGCCGTGGGATGGTATGAAGAAAGGT
>CAYVMK010000251.1:0-4197 GCA_964452445.1 uncultured Desulfonema sp.
AGAGAATGGGAGTCTTAAGGGTTGAAATGGCAAAGAAGGCAGGCGCCCATGTAATTGTAACAGCATGTCCCTTCTGCCTTGTGAACATAGAAGATGCCATCAAGGTAAGCGGTATGGAGGGAAAAATGGAGGCAATTGATCTTGCCGAACTGATTGAAAAACATATTGAAGTTTAATAATGAACAGGCAATTATAATACTTTAAACGGCCTGAAAATCGATTCAAATAAGCTGACATTTGGAGGATGAAAATGGAAATTTTGGTTTGTGTTAAAAGGGTTCCCGATACGGCTGAAAATGAAATCAGCGTAAACAGTTCCGGTTCCGATATTGAAAGAGGCGATCTTGTCTATTCGGTCAATGAATGGGACAATTATGCCGTGGAAGAGGCTATCCAGATCAGGGACAAAGTGGGCGGAAGCGTCACCGTTGTGTCGATCGGCGATGCGGATTCGGAAGAGGTTTTGAGAAGGGAAATGGCAATGGGCGCCGATAAGGGGATACTCCTTTCAGACAGCGCTTTCGAGGGCTCCGACGGAAAAGGGCTTGCGGCAATATTGAAAGCAGAAATTGAAAAAGGCAAATATGACCTCATCCTGACAGGAACACAGGCCGACGACGGAGCAGGCCAGGTTGGAGGCATGCTTGCTGCGATGCTTAATCTGCCTTACGCATCTCTTGTAAACCGCATAGAAGCGCTTGACGGTAAGAAGATTAAAATAGGCCGTGAAATAGCGGGCGGTAACCAGGAGATGAATGAGATAGACCTTCCCTGCGTTCTTTCAATTCAGACCGGCATCAATGAACCCCGCTATGTGGGTATCCGGGGGATCAGAAAAGTGGCTTCGGTAGAAATTCCGGTTCACGGCGCATCCGATCTGGGAGTAAATCCCGGTTCTATCGGCAAGGCTGCGGCAAAGGTTTCCCGGGTTGATTACTTTGTGCCTGCTCTTGGAAAGGGCGCTGAGCTCCTTGAGGGAAGCATTGAAGAAAAAGTTGAAAAACTGATTGAACTTTTAAAATCCAAAGGAGGTATTAAATAATGGCCCTTCAGATTTATGCTTATATATTACACAAGGATGGGGCTGTTGATGATACGGCCCTTGAAATGGTTGCCGCAGCCGGGAAACTCGATCCCTCCGCATCTTTAACCGCAATAGTTGTCGGGAGCAAAACGGACGCGGTATGCAACAGCCTGACAGCCTCTTTTAAGGAAGTCTGGAAGATTGACAACGATGCTTTTTTATATCCCAATTCCGAAGTGATCCGTGGCATTCTTGCGCGTATTATCCCGAAGGGGAGCGTGGTTCTTGTTGCTCATGACCATTTTGGAATGGATCTTGCTCCAGGCCTGTCTATTAAATTAGACGGAACTTACCTTCCCGATACGGTTGGTTTTGATGGAATCGAAGGCGGAAAATTAAAAGCCGTCCGTCAGGAATACAGCGGCCAGGTAAGCGCTCATGTGCTGTGCGATATTTCGGGCGGGGCGGTTATTACGATCCGTGCCGGTGCATTCCGTGCGGCTGAAGCTTCCGGTGCGGGCGGTGCAGTTGTTGATAAAACTGCTGATGCCATTGCCGGTGGTTTGCCGGGCGGAGCAAGGCGTTATATTGAAATCGTTCAAGCTGAAGTCGGCGATGTTGACATTACGAAATCCGAAATACTTGTTTCTGTCGGGCGCGGAATCGGCGAACAGGAGAATATAGAGATTATCAGGGAACTTGCAAAGGCGGTGGGGGGCGATGTTTCATGTTCGAGGCCGATTGTTGATGCCAAGTGGCTTGAGAAATCGCGCCAGGTTGGCACTTCAGGGAAGACCGTTAAACCGAAAGTTTATATGGCTCTCGGCATCAGCGGTTCGTTCCAGCACCTTGGCGGAATCAAGGGATCACCTTTCATAGTTGCGGTAAATAAAAATCCGAAAGCCCCCATTTTCCAGGTTGCAGAAATCGGGGTTATTGAAGATCTGCTCGAGTTTGTCCCGATGCTGACTGAAAAAATCAATGAGATGAAATAGTTTCCATATAGAATAACTCGTAATTTCCCACTTATTTAGCCGGTTGCTTATGGAGGTAACCGGCTGTTTTATTTCTTTTCTTGCCAGGAAATCCAGTACGGTTTATAAGTTCGGATATGTTCGTAAAAAATGCGGTTTTTACTGCTATTAAACCTTTTGGGGGATATATGAGAATAGTGACAAGGCCCGATTTTGACGGTCTGGTTTGTGCGATTCTTCTTTTTGAAGCCGAGAACATTACCGAACCAGTTAAATGGGTCGAACCTCATGAAATTCAAAAAAAACTTGCTGAAATTAAAGACGGGGACATAATGGCCAACCTCCCGTACGATGAGCGGTGTTCAATGTGGTTTGACCATCATTATTCGAACATGATTGACAAGACTTTCAAGGGTTCTTTCAGAATCGCTCCTTCCGCTGCTGGAGTTGTTTTTGCCTATTATAAAGGCAGATTCAAAAGGGATTACACGGAGCTTGTGAGGGAAACGGATAAAATTGATTCAGCCGAGTTATCAATGGAGGAGGCTTCCTGTCCGGAAAAATACCCCTATATTCTTCTCTCAATGACCGTTTCAAACAGGAACATGGCGTATGAGCAATACTTGAACAGACTGATTCTGCTGCTGAAGAAGCATGACATAACCGACGTTATGAAAGACCCTGAAGTGAGAGAAAGGTGTGCAGCAGTAGTTGAGGAGAACAAGATATATAAATCGGTGTTAACGGAGAATACCATATTAAAAGGTCAGGTATCCATAACCGATCTGCGGTCATTCGACAAGGCTCCCGAAGGAAATCGCTTCCTTGTTTACTCTCTTTATCCGGAAGCGGTTGTGAGCGTGAGAATAAAATATGATGACGCGAGTAAAGAAAAAACAGCCGTAAGCATAGGACACAGCATATTCAACAGGAAATGCAATGTAAATGTGGGAAGCATGCTTGCAAAATTCGACGGAGGAGGGCACAGGAGCGCCGGCGCATGCAGATTTCCTTCAAGCAAAGCCGATGAATATATTCCTGAAATCATCTCAATTCTTCTTGAAAACAGGTCGGAATAATAACAATTGACTTTTTTTAACCTTTTCGTTAACCATATCATAACAAGTGGCTAACGAAAATCCTTTCAATAAACCATTTGCGGAAGCTAAAATGAAAGGCCGGATTCTAAATATTTTAAGAGCCGAAAACGGGATTGTTTCGGGTGAGGCGATAAGTTCTGTTCTTGGCATTTCCAGAGTCTCAATATGGAAGCATATCCATAAGCTTTCGGAGTCAGGATATGATATCAGGTCAACCCCGACAGGATATCGGCTTACAGGTTCGCCTGATGTCCTTTTCCCGTGGGAGTTTCCCGGAAAAGAAGAAAAAATTCATTATTATCCTGAAGTTCCCTCCACAATGGATATTGCAAGGGAGCTTGCCCGGAAGGGTTCTCCTCACTTTACAGTCGTAATAGCAGGCAGGCAGACGAGAGGAAGAGGGCGGTTAAAAAGAGTCTGGTTATCAGATAAGGGCGGAATCTTTTTTACAATGGTTTTAAGGCCCCGGATACCTGTTGTATTAAGTTCAAGAGCCAATTTCATGGCTTCAGTTGTTCTTGTAAAAACATTGAGAGAAATGTTCGGCATAGAAGCGATGGTCAAATGGCCCAATGATATTCTGGTTTACGGTCAGAAATTATCCGGAATGCTTTCGGAAATGGAGGCTGAAGCGGACATGGTTTCATTTGTAAATATCGGGATAGGCTTAAATGCCAATAATGACCCGTCCGACCGTGAACCTGCGGCAACATCCCTGAAGCAGATTCTAAAAAGAGATGTTTCCCGGAAGGAAATCCTGGCAAAGTACCTCGATGCCCTTGAAAGAAGAATTGATGCGGGCGATTATGACAGCGTAATACCCGAATGGAAGAATTATACCTGTACCCTCAACAGAGAAGTGAAGATTGTCACGACAAGCGGCATATTTTCCGGGCTTGCAACGGATGTTGATGAAAACGGTTCCCTTATTTTAAAACAGGACAACGGGGGGATAAAATCAGTTTCTTTTGGAGATTGTTTCCATAGTTGATGGTTTCGTAAAAAGTCAGTTTTTGCCACTAAGACACAAAGGCACGAAGAATGGTCTATTGAAAACATTCAGGTTTTTCTTTGTGTTCTCCGTGATCTTTGTGTGAGA
>CAYVMK010000252.1:0-2198 GCA_964452445.1 uncultured Desulfonema sp.
CAAAAATTTCTGGATTCCCGTTTGCACGGGAATGACGACTTTTGCAATTGGCTCAGCAGAATATAGAATATCAGGGATCAGGGGTCAGTAATCAGTGGCCAGTGATCAGTGATCAGGGGCGAGAGGCGAATATCGGACATCGAATATAGAATATAGAATATAGAAAAGAATTGCCACGAAGACACGAAGACACAAAAAAATACTTGGTGACTTCGTGTCTTTGTGGCAAAGAGAAAAGGCGAAGGACAAAACCGACAGGAAAAAAATATGCACAAGGTGATGTTTTACCCTCACAATAAAAGCATAACAGCGGAAGACGGAGATAATCTCCTGCGTGTCGCAATGGAGGCAGGCGTTCATGTCAATGCTTCATGCGGCGGGGAGGGAGTTTGCGGAAAGTGCCGGGTTATAATTGAAGAAGGGCAGGTAGAAGGCGGAATTACGGAAAAATTGAGCAGAGAAGACATCAATAAAGGATACCGCCAGGCATGTCTTTCTACTGTTAAAAGCAGTCTTTCAGTGAGGATTCCGGTTGAATCCGCCATAGATGCAAGCGTGCTTAATATGCCGCCCAGTCCCAGGCGCACGGCGCACATCAGGGAGATGAACCTTGATGAACTTAAAGAGAGAGGCCTTTTCGTGCCTCCCGTTGAAAAGAGATATCTTGAGCTTCCGGAGCCGACCGCCCAGGACAACCTTCCGGACGTGTCGCGCATGGTCAGTTATCTGAAAGCAAAATATGACGAGCACCGCCTTGTCGTCGAACTTCCCGTAATCAGAAAGATTCCCGACATTCTGAGAAAAGACGGTTTTAAAGTCACCGTAACTCTGGCCCGGCCCGTTCATGAAGGAAGGAAGACGCATATTATCAATATACAGCCGGGAGATACGACCGACCGGAATTATGCCGTTGCAATGGATATAGGGACTACAACAGTTTACGGCCAGCTTATCGACATCATAAACGGGAAGGTGCTTGCCCAGCACGCTGATTTTAACGGCCAGATAAGTTACGGAGAAGATGTGATCAGCAGGATAGTTTATGCCGAAAAACCGGGCGGTCTTGACAAGCTCCACGATGTCGTAATCAAAACCATGAACACGATTATTAAAAAGATAGTGGCACAGGCAGGCATTGATCCGGATGAAATTTCGGCCATTACAATTGCCGGAAACACAACAATGACACAGCTTCTGCTTAAGGTTAATCCGCGCTATATGCGCCGCTCGCCGTATGTTCCGGCTTCGACGCTATACCCGCCGGTAAAAGCCGTATCACTTGGGATAGCGCTCGGCGACCATGTCGCTGCCCTCGTATACCCCCAGATTTCGAGCTATGTGGGAGGTGATATAGTGGCAGGAGTCATGGGTTCCGGGATATACCGCTCCGAAGAACTGACTCTTTACATGGATATAGGGACGAATGCCGAGATAGTGATAGGCAACAAAGACTGGCTTGCCTGCGCCGCCTGTTCCGCGGGTCCAGCCTTTGAGGGGGGAGGCGTAAAATTCGGGATGCGCGCCACAAAGGGGGCTATCGAGGATTTTTCAATAGATACTGTCACGTACGAGCCCATGAATATAACAATCGGAAATGTCAGGCCAAAGGGAATATGCGGTTCGGGTCTTATTATAATGGTTGCATCCCTGTTTGAGGCCGGGGTTATAAATAACCTTGGGAAATTTGACAGGGATATTGATACTCCGCGTATCCGTGAAACAGACGGTGTTTTCGAATATGTGCTTGCATGGGCAAATGAGACACAGATCGACAGGGATGTGGTACTGAGCGAACCCGACATAGACAACCTTATACGGGCAAAGGGCGCCATATACAGCGGCTGCATGACGCTCCTTGAAGAAGTCGGCCTTACCGTCCATGATCTTCAGCGGATTATCATAGCCGGAGGATTTGGAAGTTACGTTGATCTTGAAAAAGCGATAACAATCGGCCTGCTTCCTGAAATAGATCCTGATAAGATAACATTTATTGGAAACGGTTCTCTTCTTGGCGCAAAAATGAGCTGCCTTACAAACCGCATAAGGCGGGATGTGGTAGAAGTAACTAAAAAGATGACAAATTTTGAATTGTCTGAAACGGCGTCTTATATGGACAATTACATTGCCGCCCTCTTTCTCCCGCACACCGACATGAACAACTTTCCAAAAGTAAAAGAGCGTTTTGAAGAAAGAAAAAA
>CAYVMK010000252.1:2298-4190 GCA_964452445.1 uncultured Desulfonema sp.
ATTTATTAATATACATCTATTGACAAACTCGAAATCTCAATATAAGGCAACTACTTAGCGTTTAAAAAACCGCTTGAGTTTTTTTGTTTGCGTGAATAATTCTACCGAAGTAGATAAATTTATAATAAAAACGGAATGAAAGGGGGTCTGATATATTTTGAGGCAGAGGCAGTTATTTTTTACCCACCCGATTTTTTTCGTTAATCCCGCAAGGGTTATGTTCATTTAATCCGCGGTAATTAACTGTTTATCAAAAGGAGGTAACATTGGGTTTTGAAATCTATAAAGAATCCTATTCCGGCGGCATTAAAAAAATCACCTTGGGAAAAGGCAAAAGCGCCGTTACCGTCGGCGGCGAGACATGCTATCCTTTTTATCTGTTTGAAGGAGGCATGCCGAATAAACCGAAGATAGCAATGGAAATCTGGGATATGGAACCGGACGACTGGCCGGCATCAGTTCTCTCCTGTTTCAAGGATGTGGTCTCCGATCCTGTAGCCTGGGCTAAAAAGTGTGTTAATGATTATGGCGCCGAAATGATCGTTCTCCAGTTAAAGAGCGCGGATCCCAACGGCAAAAATGCTTCACCCGAAGAAGTTGCCGCAACAGTAAAAAAAGTGAGCGCGGCGATTAAAGTTCCTCTCATCATCTGGGGATGTGCCAATGCCAAGAAAGATGAAGAGGTCTTAAAGAAGATTTCAGAGGAATGCCAGGGTGGAAACCTCACGATGGGACCTGTCGATGACAAGAATTACAAGGCTATCGGTGCGAGCGCCATGGGATACGGCCACGCGATTATCTCATCCTCCCCCATCGATGTCAACCTTGCAAAGCAGATAAACATTCTTCTTGAAAACCTCGGCGTTTCAACCGAAAAACTGATTGTTGATCCTACGACAGGCGGTCTCGGATACGGCATGGAATATTCCTATTCCGTCATGGAACGTTTGAGAATGGCCGCCCTTTCACAGGGTGATGACAAACTGCAGTATCCGATTATCAACAATCTTGGAAATGAAGTCTGGAAATGCAAGGAAGCAAAACTGACTGAAAAGGAAGCCCCAACCCTTGGGGATGCTGAAAAACGCGGAATTCTCATGGAGGCTGTCGGCGCCGTAAGTTATCTTCTGGCGGGATCCGACATTCTTATCATGAGGCATCCCGAGGCTGTCCGCCTGGCGAAGTCTTTTATCGACCTCCTGGCAGACGGAGGTCCGGCCGCAAAGGTTGAGTCCATAAAGAAGAAACTGGGTGATGTCTCCGTCGATTACAAGGCGCTATCTCCTGCGCCGAACCTTTCTATAGAGGAAGAGAAGGGCAAAAAAGCGGAACCGGCTAAAAAGGAAGCTGCCCCGAAAGCTGAAGCAAAACCGGCTGCCGTAAAAGACGAGGTAAAAGCCGCTCCGGCGCCTGCGCCGAAGGCGGAAGCGCCGGCTGCCCCAAAAGCGGACGTAAAGGCAAAAGCTCAGGATGATGTTGCGGCAAAAGCAAAGGCCGAAGCCGATGCAAAAGCAAAAGCGGAAGCTGATGCCAAATCCAAAGCAGAGGCAGAGGCAAAATCAAAGGCCGATGCTGAAACAAAAGCCAAAGCGGAATCGGCCGCGAAAGCCAAAGCCGAGTCGGATGCAAAGGCAAAGTCGGAAGCCGATGCAAGAGCCAAAAAAGAGGCCGAGGAGGAAGCCCTGAGGGAAAAGAGGACAAAAGAGCGTGAAGAGCGCCTTGCGGCAAAGAAAGCGGCGCCCGGTAAAGGTAAAAAGGTTGCCATGACGCCTGCTGCCGAGCAGAAGTCGGAACTCGACAGGATGCTGGAAAGACTGAACAGGATACACAAAAGATTCTAAGCCGTCGTTCAAAAATAACCGTAACATTGAAATGCCGTGACCGGCATAAGG
>CAYVMK010000253.1:0-4177 GCA_964452445.1 uncultured Desulfonema sp.
GCTTGCCGCAGGGAATACCTCTTTTTACAGGACCGAAAAAGGCAAGGTCTATTACTACGATTTTAATACAAAAGGCTACAAAGAATATGTCGTCAGCAAAAGCATAATCTCTCTTGCCGCCCTTAAGGGAGACAACAAGCTTGTCAAAAGCTGCAAGTCGGCATCTCTTATAGATATCGGCGACGGGGTTTACTGCTGTGAATTCCATACCAAGATGAACGCGCTGAATTCCGAGATCATCGAATTTGTTCATGAGTCTCTCGATTATGTCGATCAGAACGGAGCGGGCCTTGTAATCGGCAACCAGGCAGGCGGAATGCCCGGCGCCTTTTCGGCGGGCGCCGATTTGGTGCAGGTAGGGATGGCAGCAAAGGAGAAGAGATTCTCCGAGATCGAGACGATGATAGAGAGGCTTCATCTGGCAGTACAGAGAGAGAAATATTCTCCCTTCCCGGTTGTTGCCGCTCCCTATGGCCTGACTCTTGGCGGCGGCTGCGAAGTATGCCTTGGCGCGGACAGAATTGTCGCCCATGCCGAACTGTATATGGGACTTGTTGAAATAGGCGTCGGTCTTCTTCCTGCGGGCGGCGGATGCATGAACCTCTGGAAGAAGCTTATAGCTTCTGTACCCGAAGCGGTAACTGATGTTGATCTTGCAAAATTCTTCGTTCCGGCATTCATGGCAATAGCAATGGCCAAGGTTTCAACTTCTGCTGCAGAAGCAAGGACAAACGGTTTTCTGGGCCCCAGAGACAGAATAGTTTTCAACAGGGATTACCTTATCGGTGAAGCAAAGAAAGAGGTTTTAAAGATGCTGGATGAAGGTTATGCTCCTCCTGTTAAGAGGAAACTCAAGGTTTTCGGAGAAGCTGCACAGGGTATGATTAATGCTGAAATATTCGATATGCAGAGCGCCAAGTTTATAAGCGAATATGATGCATTCCTGGCAAAAAGGATAGCATTCGTCATAAGCGGAGGCGACGTCAGAACAAACAGTGAAATTGACGAAGAGGTCATTTTAAAGCTGGAAAGAACGGCCTTTATCGATTTTCTTAAAGAAGAAAAGACACTCGCAAGGATTGACCACATGCTTTCAACTGGTAAGCCCCTCAGGAATTAATATTGGATCAGATACTTAAAATGATGATCTCGAAAAAAGTAATAATTCGGTCAGCAAAGTAAAAAGCTCATTATGCAAGGCGCGCGAATCTTGAGGAGTGAAGCGTACATGATAGTACGCTGCAATAACGAAAGATGAAGCGCAACTTAAGCAGAATGATTTTTTACGAAGCTGACTAATCTCAAGGAGGAAACAACAATGAGAGATGCATATATAGTAACATCAGTAAGGACCCCCGGTTGCAGAAGGGCAAAAGGAGCTTATAAGGATACGAGGCCTGAAGATCTCCTGTCATTTATTTTAAACGCTGCGGTCGAAAAGACACGGAATCTTGAAAAGAAAGACGTCGAAGATCTCATGATCGGGTGCTCCTTTCCTGAGGCCGAACAGGGGCTTAATATAGGACGCATTGCCGCCCAGATAGCCGGTTTTCCGGATGAGGTTTCAGGCGCAACTGTGAACCGCTTCTGCTCATCGGGGCTTGAGGCGATTGCTCTTGCCTCTTTGCGCGTGATGTCGGGATGGTCGGATGTCGTAATCGGAGGCGGAATCGAATCCATGACATTTGTTCCGATGGGAGGAAATTTTCCAAGGCCTCATCCGGAGCATTCAAAAAAACAAGCCGATCCTTACTGCTCGATGGGAATCACGGCGGAAAACGTGGCGAACCGGTATAATATTTCCCGCAAGGCTCAGGATGAATTTGCGTATAATTCACAGATGAAGGCTTCGGAAGCATTGAGCAAAAAGCTTTTTAAAGAGATAGTTCCGACGCCTGCCGCAAAATTTGTTCTTCAAAATGACGGGACATATAAGAAAGAGACTTTCATAGTAGAAAATGACGACGGAATCAGGCCTGATACAACCATTGAGGGCCTTGCCAAACTGGGCCCCGCTTTTGCAGCAGGCGGGTCGGTTACTGCCGGGAATTCCTCGCAGACAACGGACGGAGCAGCCGCAACGATCATTATGAGCGGAGATAAGGCAAAAGCGCTGGGAATAAAGCCTGTTGCAAAGCTTAAATGTTATACGACGGTCGGATGCCGCGCGGATGAGATGGGCGTCGGACCGAAATACGCCATCCCAAAGCTCATGAAGCTTGCCGGATTAGATTTAAAAGAGGTAGGCTTGTTTGAATTAAACGAAGCTTTTGCCTCCCAGGCTCTTTACTGTATCAAGGAACTGGGACTCGACATGGCGAAGGTAAATATCCATGGCGGCGCGATTGCCCTCGGCCATCCTCTCGGATGCACCGGCGCCAAGCTGTGCGCCACTCTTATCGCAAACATGAAGGAGAAGGGTGTAAAATACGGAGTCGAATCGATGTGCATCGGCGGCGGTATGGGCGCCGCGGCTCTCTTTGAACTTTGTGAGTAGTTATTCCAAAAATCCCCCTCGATCTCTCTCTTAAAAGGGAGATTAAGGGGATTTAAAATTTTAACAATTCACCTTACCTTCAATTTCCGAGATTGCCACCGATGGATTTTGTTTCAATATTCTCATTTCCGTAGGGCCGTGAGGTTCTTGTCAAAATATCTTGACTTTTTTCCTGCCTCAGCATTTTCACTCATATTTATTGCATTCACGCTTTCGGCTATTTGCCTTGTCGAAAGTTCCGCAAGAGATTGGCAATTTCACAATTTTTTGTTCGATAATGGCTATCAGCCCAGTCAGTGAGTCACGGTTATTGCTTCCTTGCCAGCATGTTCATAATCAGCCGTATAAGCACATCCTTATCCTTTGGGTTCGACTCCGCAATCAGAAGCGCCAGGGCGGCCAGACCGATGTCGTTGATGACGGTTTCGCCCTTTGGTTCAGTCAGCAATCCTTCGTCGTAACGCTGCAATAAAAGAAATGTCTGGGTGTAACGGGCGATAACTTCAATCAGCCCCCGCCCCATGTCGGTGGTCAGTTGCGGACTGGCGACGGCGCGCCGCGCCAGATCCAGCGCCGCCTCAATCTCGCGGGCGTTGGTTTCGATGCGCTGACGGTTGATGGTGATGCCCCGGACAAGATGCTCGCGCAATACGCTCGTCGCCCAGATGCGAAACTGCGTCCCGCGTTTCGAGTTTACCCGGTAGCCGACGGATATAATCATATCGAGGTTGTAAAATTTCAACCTGCGCCGGATTTTGCGGCTGCCTTCATATTGAACTACCGAGAAATCCTCGGTAGTTGCCGCTTTTTCCAATTCGTTTTCCTTATAGATGTTTCTAATATGGAGGCCAATAGTATCCGAGTCTTTGTCAAACAGATCAGCCATCTGTTTCTGGGAAAGCCACAACGTCTCTCGCACCAACCGGACATCCAGCTTTATGGCGCCGTCGGTATCACTGTAAAAGACAATTACATCCTTACCATAATCACTTGGTTGTTCCCGAAGGATGTTGGATTGCTTTCTCATTGTAATTCTCCGTTGAATGTCCGGCGCAGGAGAGCCGCCGGCAGGGCGTTGATCGTGTTCAGTTCTTCTTCCGTCGCCGCACGTCGATCTTGACTTTACCGTCTTCCGCTTCATAGACGAGAAATTGACCCTTGCCGGAATCGGGGCTGTTGGTGGTTGCCAGATCCTTGCTCATGAACGCACAGCCTCCTCAATAAGTTGCTCCACACGGGTTTTGTCGAATGGACACCATACCGCCCCCAGCACCATCACTTTCCGGTGATCATTTTCCAGATGGCAGGATTCATCACAATACACATTAAATATATCGCTCATTGTAACCTCTGATAATTACAGTTTTTCCCCCTGTTTCTGAGTTTAAAGATTTTTCCTGCTTAGTTATTCCCCTTCTTCCTCGCCATCCAGTTTATGTTTTAACTGTTTTTGTTTCTTACCCGGTGGAAGATAATTCCCGGATGTGATGACGCTTTTTCCTGTTTTTGATTCCAACTCCAACCGGGCTTTCTTAGCAATTCTGCCGCCTTTTTTTCCTGCCTCGGCATTTTCTATCATACCGGTTGCATCCACGCTTTCGGCAATTTGCCTTGTCGAAAGCTCTGCAAGGGCTGTAAAAATCAGTTCCGCTTCGCTCATATGGTCACGCAGGTTTTGAG
>CAYVMK010000254.1:0-4155 GCA_964452445.1 uncultured Desulfonema sp.
ATCAGTATCCGAACTCCAATAAACGGGACTTTTTTCAATACCCCCTTGAGGGGTGTAAGTAAGTTTACGACTTTTTACGAGTCCATCATCTCTTACTTACTAAGAAAAAGCATAAGAGTAATCTCTCCGCCAAAGTGTGAAAACCTGCAGGATTCGGAAGGGTAAAAAACCCATCCTGATTATTTTGCGATGTAAATCCCGCGCACTTTCGCTTTAATCTTCCCGTTCTTGGAAAGCTTGTAAAGCGCATTGCTCAGTTGTCTCTGTTTCAGACCGGTTTTCTCCTTGATTTTATCGATTGCAACTCCGTTTTTACTTTTTTTAACGGCGCTGAGCACTGAGCCCAGAATTGTCGCCTGGCCTGCTGGAGCTTTTTTTACGGCTGCAATTTTAGCCTTTACTGCTTTGATCGGTTTGGCTTTTAATTTTTTAGTTGCTTTACTTTTTACAGTGATCTTTTTCTTTAAAACAACAGACTTCTTTGATTTGGCAACAACTTTTTTAACCGGCTTTACCTGCTTTTTGACTTTCTTCATCTTTTCTCTCCTTTGATTATTTTCAGGATATTTCCTGCAACTTTTCTTTTCAGTATCGCTAATATTATATGCTTTAATAAAAGTCAACAAATTCTGCAATATAAGAACATATGTTGACAAAAAAAATCTATTGTGAAAGAAAATCAAATCAGGCGGGTTATTCTCTCACGGAGCAAAATTCTCTCATCCCTCAACCAGAGCCGCTGTACAGATAGTTTGCCTGCGAAAGCTGCAATTTAAATTACCGGGGAAAGAAAGATCAGATGAAGCATAAATTTCAAATCGCATATGAAAAAGAGCTCAATCCTTCACAGTATGAAGCAGTAATACATACGAAAGGACCCCTTCTCGTCATAGCCGGAGCAGGCAGCGGAAAAACAAGAACCCTGACTTACCGCGTTGCGCGTCTTGTTGAAGAAGGAACATCTCCTTCCTCTATTTTACTTCTCACCTTTACGCGCAAGGCATCCCAGGAAATGTTGAAAAGAGCAGCCGGTCTTCTTGACAACCGGTGTGAAAGAGTTTCCGGTGGCACTTTTCATTCGTTTGCGAATTATATTCTCCGCAGATATCATCACCGCATGGGGCTTGATTCCGGTTTTAACATTCTCGACCGCGCTGACTCGGAAGCTCTTATCGGTATCATAAGAAAAGAGAAACTTAATAATCCGAAACAGGCATCATTTCCCAGAAAGCAGACCCTCGCAAATATCTTCAGCAAGACCGTAAACAAGGTGCTGACAATTGAAGATGTTGTCTTTGAAGATTACCCGCATTTTATGGAAGAGATGGCGACTATCACCGCAATACACAATACATATGCAAAACGCAAACGAGAACATTCATACCTGGATTACGATGATTTGCTGGTGCATTTCAAAAGACTGATGGAAGAACATTCGGATTTGCGGGAGAGTATTTCTTCATCTTACGAACACATAATGGTCGACGAATACCAGGACACCAACAAAATTCAGGCAGACATAATATCTCTTCTCACAGGCAGGAACAGTAACATAATGGTGGTCGGAGACGATTCCCAGAGCATCTATGCATTCAGGGGCGCAAATTTCAAGAACATAATGAAATTTCCCGGGTTATTTCCGGGCGCCCGTATTATTGCCCTTGAAGAAAATTACCGGAGCGACCAGCCAATACTCGATCTGACCAATATCATCATCGAAAGGGCGTCAGAAAAATATTCCAAAATCCTTTTCACAAGAAAAATCGGGGGGACAAAGCCTCTTCTGGTCCGCGCTTTGACTGAAAACAGCCAGTCAAGATTTATAGTAGAAAAAATAAGAGACCTGACCCGGAACAATGTCTCTCTGAATGATATAGCCGTTCTTTTCAGGGCAGGATATCATTCATTCGACCTTGAAATTGAACTTACACGAAACGGGATTCCTTTTAAAAAAGTCGGGGGCTTTAAATTCGTCGAATCCTCACATATAAAGGATATCCTCGCCCATCTGAAAGTTCTTATAAATCCTAAAGACAGGCTGAGCTGGCAGAGATTACTTCTTCTTGTGGATAAAATAGGTCAGCAAACCGCTAAAAATATCTTTGAAGCAATATTAATGGAAAATTCCGGATATTCCGGCCTTTTGACGGCGAAAATACAAAAATCCGCTTCCGAGAATTTAAGCCGGCTGAAAGAGCTTTTCAGTAAAATAGACCCCGGCATTATGTCTGTTCAGGATATTGGAGAAGCCGTTATTGACTACTATTTGCCTGTTTTGAAGGAACAGTTCGACGACTATCCCAAAAGGGAAAAAGATATTGAGCATCTTCTGTCAATCATGGAAAGATATAACAGCCTGGCGGAGTTCCTTACCGATATGGCGCTTGAACCGCCCAACACGAGCATTGACGATTCGCTGTCCGACAATTCCGGCGGGGATGACCGCCTTGTTCTTTCAACTATCCATTCCGCAAAGGGACTTGAATGGCACACAGTATTTGTCATATGGACGCTCGATGGGAGATTCCCGTCATCACATTCCATAAATAACCCGGAAGAGCTTGAAGAAGAGCTCAGGCTCATGTACGTCGCGGCAACAAGGGCAAGAAAGAGCCTCTATTTCACATATCCGAAAGAGGTTTATGACAGAAGCACAGGAATGATTCTCAAACGCCCTTCCCGTTTTCTTGATTCGATAGACACCGGAATTCTGGGGAAATATTCTCCCGACTCGTATAGTTACCGTTTTTAAAACTGTTTGTTGCAGCC
Source organism: uncultured Desulfonema sp. (assembly GCA_964452445.1). GTDB lineage: Bacteria > Desulfobacterota > Desulfobacteria > Desulfobacterales > RPRI01 > RPRI01. The sequence goes on from CAYVMK010000254.1 coordinate 2,770, forward strand.
GGATTACTCTTTTAAAAATGCCCACCAGATATAAAAGGCAAGAGCAGCCCAGGATACAATCAACATTATATACGACTTCCAGTCGGTTGCCTTCCTGCCCATACCCGATTCCGTGATTTTGCCGACCCGCTTTTTGCACAGAGGACAGACATTCGCATCAACCGGGATATAGGTCATGCATTCCGGACATTTCTTTGCATGATGTTCGTATTTCTTTTCATCATCTGTACTCATCGAATCACCTTTTTTTATGCAATGTTATCCCAACGGCTTATTCCTGAAATTCCTTTTCAATCACAATCTTACTGCTGTTTTTAATCCCTGCAAGCCAGGCTTCAAAAGTTTTCAGCTTTTTCTCCTCAAGCAGAGTCTTTATCATGTTCTCCTTTTCTTTCTCAAAGTGCTCAGGATCCGGATCCTTTCTTTCTTTAAACTTAAGCAGGTAATAGCCTTTCTTTCCCTTGACCGGTTTTTCAGAAAAGAGCTTATCCTTTGAAAGCTTGAAAGAGGCATCTGCAAGCTCCGGCTCATATCCTATTTTCCCCATGTTTTCATTTCTCCTGAAGAATCCTGTTTCATCCGAAGAGAGTCCGTACCGAACGCTTTCTTTCCGCATGTCCCCCCCTTTTTTTAGAACGGCAAGGAGGATTTCCGCTTCTTTTCCGGCTTTTTCATCCTGCTTTTCCTTGACAAGATCCGCTCTTACCGCTTCGTTCACATCCTTAAGATCGGGCGTTTTCGGCAGGATCTTTTCCATGACTTCGATAATACAGCAGCCGCTGCCGACATCCTTTACCTCGCTTATCTCTTTCTCGGACAGATCGAAAGCCCCGGATGTCATCAGGGAAGGAATGTCGGTACCGGTTGACTGGAGAGCATCCCTTCTTGAAAAAAGATCCGTTGTCTTTATTTTAAATCCATGCTTTTCAGATGCCTTTGCAAGATCATTCATTTTAACGGCCGTATCATAAACGGCTTCAGCTTCGCCGTATGCAAGTTTTTTTGCCTTCTCATCGGCAAGTTTTTTTCTGATTCTATCCCCGGTCTCTTTAAGGGAGAACATTTTTTCTTCGTTTATCTTCTCGACTTTAATGATATGCCATCCGAACTTTGTCAGCACAGGCTCGCTTATTTCGCCTGCTTTCATGGAAAAAGACTTGCCGGCAAAGGGTTCGACCATGTCCTTCTTTTCAAATGCGCCGAGATATCCGCCCGCCGATTTGCTGGGGCAGTCGGAATATTTTTTCGCAAGCTCTCCGAAAGGCTGTCCCTCTTTTATCATTTTTAACACATTATCCGCCTTTTTCCTCGTATCTTCAATCACCGCCGGGCCTGCGCCCTCGTTGACCTTGAAAAGAATATGGCTTGCTTCAACCGTTTTCGGGC
>CAYVMK010000255.1:0-4153 GCA_964452445.1 uncultured Desulfonema sp.
ACAGTAGGTCTTTTCGGTGCTCATCAAGTAATGATGATATCTCAGAACCTGTCGCATCTGATCCATAAGTTTTATTTTGGAATTTGGTGTAAATTTATTCTTTATTTCCATGGGAACAATCAATATCGTTGAAACGTGGAAAATTAAATAGTGTTTTTCCCGTATTTTATTGATAATATGACAATATATGGGAATATTTTCCATCGTATATAGGCAATATATGGAAAGTTTTCCGCTCATTACCTCTGTTATGCCCATAAATAATATTGACATAAGGCACACATTGTCGTAATGTAAATGTATGAATATATTCCGCTGGGACAATGAAAAGAATGAACTGCTGAAGAAGAATAGAGGCGTTTGCTTTGAACAAGTTGTCTTGCTAATGGAAAGAGGAGAAGTCATAGATACAATTGAACATCCAAATCAAGAAAGGTATCCGGGACAGAAGATTGCTGTGGTTATGATTGATACATACGCATATCTTGTTCCTTATGTTGAGAATAATGAAGAGATATTTCTCAAGACAATTATACCGAGCAGAAAAGCTACCAACAAATACGTGAGGGTATAAAGATGAAAAAGACAATTCTGGATGACGAGGAAAGGGACGTCCTTGAATCATATGAACGTGGAGAATGGGTGCCGGTTAAGAATGCGAAGAAGGAAATAAAGAAGCTTCAGCAGTACGCAAAAAATACGCTGCAAAAAGATAAGAGAATAAACATTCGCATGTCGTCAAAGGACTTGGATCAAGTACAGGTTATCGCGGCGCAAGAGGGCATTCCCTACCAGACTCTGGTATCCAGTATTATTCATAAGTATGTTTCCGGATACCTTATCGAGAGAAAAAAGGCTTAACATCTATATGGCCTTCGGTTGTCAAGAAAAAACTTCTTCAAATTTTGATTGTAATGCAGACGGAATTGCCGGCATGTGGAATCCTCCATCTTCTTCATAATCTTTATATTGATATGATATACGGAAAGATAAAAATAAATGGCTGTGAAAAAAATTTCGAAATAGCAGTATTATTTTAAAACACTTACAAAGGGATAAAGGACAACGGTAGTCCGCGAGTGCAAAGACAACAGATAAATGATCATTGCATAAAGCCCTGAATATCCCCGTGGAGCTTGGAGTTATCCGGAAACTTTAGAATAACTTATCCCAGGGAGGAGATATGGAACGGCAATCGATATTGAAGGACTATGTTCACACCGATTTGAATGAGGAAATCACTGCCATTGCGGGCTACTATGTTCTGACGAAGGAAACCCGCCACCCTTTTCATGACCGTGAGATCCTCTACTTTTTGGGTTACGGCGTAATCGACAACTCTTGCTGCGGCTCCGGAAATTGTTCCTATGCCATTGTGCCCGGTTTCATCATTGAATGGAAATATAAAAAAACCGCAGACGGACTCCCTGTTTCCAGGGTTGAGCCTATCAGAGACCAAACCCTACAAAACGACATCAGAGCCTTGATTCAACAAAAAGAAGTAGTCAGCCAAGTAAACTTTCAATAAAACGCCCTGCAGTCCCGTTTTAGAGCTGGACGGGGTATCCCGGCCAAGGCAAACAACGGTACATCCTAACCCCGATAAACTGGATAAGTAAGTTTACGAGATTATTTCCTGCCAAAAAAACGCAGGAAATAATCTCTTACTTAATCACCGGCCACGGTTCCGCATGCCATATGTCCCGGTTATATTCCATGATTGTCCTGTCGGACGAAAACTTGCCCATTCTCGCAACATTCAATATCGCTTTTTTGGTCCACGCATCCTGGTCCCTGTAAAGCGCATCAACATCTCTGTTGGAATTATAGTATGATTCGAAATCGGCGAGCACAAAATATCTGTCGTCATTCAGCAGTAAATCAACAAGGGAATGGAAAATATCGGGCTCTTCGGGGCTGAAAAATCCTTCACGTATAAGGTCTATCGCCCTTGCAAGGAGAGGATTCTGGTGGTAATATTCCCGCGGACTGTAAGCCTGCCGCCTTGCCGAGACTTCCTCAGCAGTCAGTCCGAAAATAAATATGTTTTCCCTGCCGACCTCTTCCATGATTTCTATATTTGCCCCATCCAGAGTTCCTAAGGTCAGGGCTCCGTTTAAGGCAAATTTCATATTGGAAGTCCCCGAAGCTTCAAAGCCGGCCGTTGATATCTGCTCGGAGAGATCCGCAGCAGGAAATATTTTTTCTGCAAGAGAAACCCGGTAATTGGGAATAAATACGACCTTGATTGTCTTGTTCGTTGATGTGTCGCGGTTCAGCATTTCGGCAACATGGCAAATGAGGCGGATGATGGTTTTGGCTGTAAAATATCCCGGCGCCGCTTTCCCTCCGAAAAGAAAAGTGCGCGGGTGCATTGAAAAATCAGGTTCCTGCTTGAGCTTCAGCCAGCAGTAAACAACATGAAGGATGTTGAGCAGTTGTCTCTTGTATTCATGTATTCTTTTCACCTGTATGTCGAAAATTGAACCAGGATCTATTTGGATGCCGGTATTATCTTTTATAATCTTCGCAAGCAGCTCTTTATTTGCAAGCTTTACAGCTTTCCATTCTTTTACAAAACCGGAATCCTTGATAAAAGGCTCTATTTTACGGAGCTGGTCCAGATCTTTGGCCCATTCATTTCCTATGCGCGAAGTAATAAGTTCGGAAAGCCTTGGATTTCCCGCGAGCAGCCACCTGCGCGGAGTTATTCCATTTGTTTTATTGTTGAACTTGCCGGGGTACATCTCGTCAAAATCCTTCAGCACTTTTTCCTTAAGCAGCCTGCTGTGAAGTTCTGCCACCCCGTTTACGGAATGCGATCCGACTATTGCGAGATGCGCCATGCGTATTCTCTTCTCCGTATCCTCTTCAATAATCGACATTCCGCGCATCCGGTTTTCGTCACCCAGATAACGGACTGCAACATCGCGCAAAAACCTGCGGTTTATCTCATATATTATCTGGAGATGGCGCGGAAGAAGAGATTCAAACATCGGAACAGGCCATTTTTCGAGGGCTTCCGAAAGAAGGGTGTGGTTTGTATATGCACATGTTCTTGATGTGATATCCCACGCCTTTTCCCAGTCAAGCCCACGCTCATCAAGCAGCAGGCGCATCAGCTCAGGAATTGCAAGCGCGGGATGAGTGTCGTTCATCTGTATCGCAACCTTGTCGGGAAACTCGTCGAAAGAGTCGTGGTTTACAAGATAACGTCTCACAATATCCTGAATTGAGCAGGAAACAAAAAAATACTCCTGTTTGAGCCTCAGTTCCCTTCCCTCAAACAGCTCGTCGTTCGGGTATAGGACTTTTGAGATATTCTCGGAGATATTCTTCTCCTCAACAGCCTTGAGATAATCTCCGTGCTGGAAATATTTAAGGTCAAATTCCTTTGAGGCTCTTGCAGACCACAGCCTTAAAGTATTGACGGTATTGTTGTCATAGCCGTCGATCGGAATATCATAGGCGATGCCTATTACATCACTAGTGTCGGCCCACTCTGTTTTGAGTTTGCCGTCGGGAAGGATTATCTGCTTGATTCTCCCGTAAAAATGAACGGTAAAGCTGTATTCGGGCCGGGCAATCTCCCAGGGATTTGTATACTTGAGCCAGTTTTCAGGAAGCTCGACCTGCCCCAGATTCCGTATGGCCTGGTCGAAAATACCGAATTCGTACCTTATTCCATAGCCGTATGCCGGTATTTCAAGGGTTGCCATTGAATCGAGAAAGCATGATGCAAGCCTTCCGAGCCCCCCGTTTCCGAGTCCCATATCAGGCTCATTTTCACAAAGATCGTCAAGGTCGATATTCAACTCCTCCATTGCCCTCTTTGTATCTTTGTAAAGTCCAAGGTTAATCAGGTTGTTTACAAGCAGTCTGCCCATGAGATATTCGGCTGAAAGATAATACACCCTCTTGACATCGTGGTTGTAATACAGCTGTTGTGTCCTGATCCAGCGTTCAATAAGACGGTCCCTGACAGAAAGAGCAAGAGAGAGATAGAGGTCGCGGTCGGTCGCGGTATACTGATCCTTCGAGAGGGAATATTCAAGATGATTGGCAAAGGATATCTGTATGCTTTTCCAGTCCGTCCCTTTGCTGAAAGTTCCCCAGTTGTTGAACAGCGTGCTCTTTTTCATGGCTCTCCCCC
>CAYVMK010000256.1:0-4143 GCA_964452445.1 uncultured Desulfonema sp.
GGTAGTAATCCCGCTGGCTCTTTGAGATCTCATCCTTAACATCCGACTGTATCTTGGCCTGCATGGCGGAAAGCTGAACTTCTTTCGACAAAAGGTCATTTACTCTTTTAAGGCGGTCAACAGTATCAATAAGTTCGAGCAATTGCTGGGATTCATCTATCTTCAGCCTGAGATTTGATGCAACAAGGTCTGCCAGCTTGCCCGGATCGTTTATGCCTTCCAGAATGGAGCCGACATCTCCGGTAAGCTCTCCACGGAAAGCAAGTATCTTCTCGGAATGTTCCCGGACAATTCTCATCAGGGCTTCAATTTCAAGAGTAATCTCGGTAACAGGCTCCTCGGAAATTTTTTCGATCTTAACGCGGTAAACCGATTTTTGCCTCACGAAATCCGATATTTTTGCCTTCGCAACACCCTGGACAAGAGCCTTGACGCGGCCGTCCGGAAGCTTGAGCATCCTCAACACCCTTCCCACCGTCCCTATCCTGTATATTTCATCCTGGCCCGGGTTCTCGACATTCGGGTCCTTTTGAGTCACAAGCAACAGAAAACCGTCTTTTCTTACCGCCTCCTCAACTGCTCTAACCGACTTTTCGCGCCCCACAAAAAGCGGAAGAAGCATGTCCGTAAATATAACAACATCCCTGACCGGCATAAGCGGCATTATTTCGGGGATTTTTGCTTCTTTTTCGTCCTCTTCGATTATACTGATAAGATCATCCTTGTCGGTTTCACCCATTTTTGCTCCTGTATATGGTTTTTGCCCCTTTTCGGGGGCGATTTTTAAGATTAAAACTATACATACATGATTTTTTCATCCATTGTTTGACCCAAAGAGAGCATTTTTCAAGAATAAACCGGCGCTTTCCGGATAAAAACAGCCTCTTTTTGATAAAAAATCTCAAAATCCGATTTGAGAGTATAAAACATCATCCGATTTTTACAACAACAATCTTGATTTTTTTATACAATATGCATAAGTTCCTGATTAATGATTTGAAAAAACTGATTTTCTACGATCTCGCAGGCGGATGAAAAATAGACGGAGGGAAATGGCTACCAATATTTTAGTATTCATATTCGGGCTCTGTATCGGAAGTTTCATGAATGTATGCATCTACAGGATACCTCTTTCAAAATCGATTGTTACACCCCGCTCAATGTGTCCCGGATGCAACAGACTGATCAGCGCTTACGACAATATTCCGGTAATTAGTTATATCCTTCTTAAGGGGAAATGCAGGAACTGCGGCATACCCATCTCCTTACGCTATCCGCTTGTTGAAACAATAAGCGGGCTTGCGGCTTTCGCCATTTTTATGAAGTTTGGTATTTCTGCAGAAGCACTGATTTACTTTGCCTTCATATCGGCTCTTGTTGTAATAACATTCACCGATATAGACCACAGGATCATACCGGACATAATATCACTCCCGGGCATACCAACAGGTTTTTTACTGGCATCACTTCTTCTTCCCTCAATGAACTACAAGGTATCACTTGCAGGGATTCTTGCCGGAGGGGGAAGCCTCCTTGCAGTTGCCTGGATATACAACCTTATAACAAAAAAAGAAGGCATGGGCGGCGGCGATATAAAACTCCTTGCCATGATAGGAGCTTTCACAGGATGGAAAGGCGTATTGTTTACAATCTTTGTTGCTTCCGCAGCTGGAACTTTAGCCGGAATTGCAGTCATGCTTAAAACTCAAAAAGACATGAAACTCGCTGTTCCTTTCGGGCCGTTTCTTTCCATCGGCGCAATTCTTTATATTTTTTTTGGCACAGATATTATTTCGTGGTATTTTAAATTGCTGGTGGCTTAGTAATAAGTAAGCAAATCACAGAATTTTTTTCCTTAACCGGAAAATCTTAAACCATGAAAATATTTCGTTTTATCATTATCCTTGCATCATCTCTCTTATATGCCCTTTCAGCATGCGCCGGAGAAGACGTTTCGCAGGATTTTAAAAAACTGCGGGAGTTGATGGTTACAACCCAGATTAAAGCAAGGGGGATCGAAAACAAGAAAGTCCTTGAGGCAATGCGAAAGGTCGAACGGCACAAGTTCGTACCTAAAGAATATATGAGCGCGGCTTACGAGGATCATCCCCTTCCGATAGGGGAAGGCCAGACAATATCCCAGCCGTACATCGTGGCGCTCATGACTGAGGTATTGGATCCTGACGGCACGAAGAAAGTCCTTGAAATCGGCACCGGCTCGGGATACCAGGCGGCTGTTCTTGCGGAACTGGTTCAAAGCGTATACACCATCGAACTAATTGATGTTCTTGGGAAGAGAGCGGAAAAAACGCTTTCGGACCTCGGCTATAAAAATGTCAAAATAAAAACAGGAGACGGCTACAAGGGATGGAAAGAACACGGCCCGTATGATGCCATAATTGTCACCTGTGCCCCTTCGCATATTCCCCAGCCCTTAAAAGACCAGCTCGCGGAAGGGGGCAGAATGGTAATTCCTGTAGGGGAAAGATATCACCAGGAACTTATTCTCCTTACCAAGGAAAAAGGCATGATAAAGCAAAAAGAGATCATTCCGGTTGTTTTTGTCCCGATGTTCGGGGAAAATGGGGAAAAATACTGAACAAGCGATGTCGCATCTTTTGCACACAGGTTATAACCGGCTGATTGAAAGGCTCAACCGCTTTCCGCAGGGTGCGCCTCCCTCCCTTCTATTGTATAAAATCCTCAAGATTCTCTTTTCCGAAAAGGAAGCAGACCTCGTATCGCTTCTTCCCGTGAAGCCTTTTACCGCCGAAGCGGCATCTAAAATCTGGAAAATGAGCATCGCCTCTTCGGAAAATATATTAGATGAGCTTGCAGGCCGCGCAATACTTCTCGATTTTCCGAAAAACGGCAAACAGGTTTATTGCCTTCCTCCTCCCATGGCCGGTTTCATCGAATTTTCAATGATGCGGACAAGAGGCGATATAGACCAGAAGCTCTTAAGTGAGCTTCTGTATCAGTATATCAACGTGGAAGATGATTTCGTAAAGGCCCTTTTTCTAAGAGGCGAAACACAGCTCGGGCGCGTTTTCGTAAACGAAGAAGCGATCCGCGATTCGCATATGCTTGAGGTGCTTGATTACGAAAGAGCAAGCGAAGTAATAAAAACGGCTTCTCATATAGGGATAAGCGACTGCTACTGCTGGCATAAAATGAAGCGGGTCGGCAGAGCCTGTAAAGCCCCTCCCAACATTTGCATGACATTCAACACATCGGCGGCATCTTTGATAAAGCATGGTTTTGCAAGAAAAGTTGATGTGACCGAATGTATAAAAGTCCTCCACAGGGCTTATGGGTTCAACCTCGTGCAGTTCGGAGAAAACGTGAGAAAAAGGGTAAATTTCATATGCAACTGCTGTTCCTGCTGCTGCGAAGCAATGATAGTCGCGAAAAAATTCGGGATGGAGCATCCTGTTCATACCACTGGTTTCCTGCCGGAGATAAAAGATGATGCATGCACCGGATGCGGAAAATGCGCCGACGCATGTCCGGTAGGAGCCATTTTTCTTGTTCCGGCAGGCGATGCCGATCATCCCAAATTAAAAAAAGCCGATTTAAATGAAGAGATCTGCCTTGGCTGCGGAATCTGCAAAAGGGTCTGTTCTTCAGGTGGAATCCGGTTGGTAAGGCGCAGTATGAGGGTTATTCCGCCTTACAATACTGTTCACCGGACTGTTGTCATGGCTATCGAGAGAGGAAACCTGCAGGATATAATCTTTGACAACGGGACTCTTTTAAGCCACAAGGCTTTTTCAGTCGTTCTCAGGGCAGTGTTAAAATTGCCGCCGGTAAAACAGGCTATGGCATCAAAGCAGGTAAAATCCCGATTTTTTGAGGCGGTTTTCTCCCGATATAATATTTAGTATCGATATAAACCCTCCACCTCTGGTGGAGGACCCGGATAGGTTCTACCGATCCGGTGAGAAATGATATAGGTAATTCCTCCGGGAAAGTCTCGAAGGGCAGACAGGAGGAATTACCTATGCATGATTGGACGAGTTTATCGCATGTTCGATGGGATTGCAAATACCATGTTGTATTTGTACCCAAGTATCGGGAGAAGAAGCTGTTGTTGATTTCCGGAATAAATTAACCGATATTTTCTGATTATTTTGACCAGTA
>CAYVMK010000257.1:0-4140 GCA_964452445.1 uncultured Desulfonema sp.
GACAACCGGTGGAATTTATTCAATCAAAATTTCAAATATCTTTGGCTAGATTTTAAGTGTTTCTTTGCACCCTGAATTGTAAATTTTTTTTCATAAAGAAGATGCCGGATTTCTAAAATGAGCTCAACATCCCCTTTACTGTAAAGCCTTTGTCCTGAAGGGGTGCGTTTCGGTTTTACCTTTTCGAATTCGGTTTCCCAAAACCTTAGAACATATGCCGGGACTCCGGCAATAGCACTAACCTCTCCGACTTTGAAGTAAAATTTGTCCGGTATTTCTTTTTCATGATTATTATCTTGCATCGTAAAACCAAGTGGTTGTTCAAAGAAACTTATCATGCCGGTAGCGTTGCTGCAAACGATTTGACAATCCTCTCCGTAATGGTTTTATGAATTTGAGTCACCGTACCTCCAGCAAAGCCAAGCTCGGTATCGGCTATGAGCGCCACTTCGCACGTGGTTCTTGCTATTGCCGCGCCTATGGCATTAGCGACATTCCATCGCGGCACGACTCCAACCCTGTATCCGGAAAGATCTTCGATTCTGCCGGCAAAATACGGGGCCGGCCCCCCGATCAGCAGAATCTTTCCGGGGTTTATCTTATACTCCTCCATAACCTCATGAATCGTATAAACAGGCTTACTGTTGATTCTTGATATCATCTCTTTTACTTCAGAAAGAATAGCTTCACAGGCATTATCAAAAACATTCAATGCAGCCTCTTCGGTCGGGATACCGAGCGAAAGAGCAATCGATTCCATACCCTTAAAAGATTTATCCTTGTCGCAGTCCTTGATTTTCCCAAGCACAACAAGAGCGTCTGTTACCGTCGAAACCGAGCCTCCATAAGCCATGGCAGGACCGGCTCTTTGCGGACCGATCTTAAGCTTTCTGTTTTCATCTACACTTACCGAGCTGTCCCCGCCTATTGCAATGGAATTGGTTTCAAGCGAGCGGATTAGAGTTTTATAGGCGCCGAGGTTTATTCCTACCGGATTTAACACCGGAACATGGTTAATGAGGACTGCGATGTCTGTGGTTGTTCCGCCTATATCAAGAACTATACATTCCTCGTTGTCGGGGGCAAACGGCATTGCGCCCATGACGCTTGCCGCAGGGCCGGAGAATATAGCCTGACCCGGAAAATCCGTTGAGGCATCGAGACTCGTTGTGCCTCCGTCGGCTTTGAGAATATAAATCGGGATATCAAGACCTTTTTTCTTGAGAGATTTTTTAACTGCGTCGAAAAAACTTTTATGGATGGGGTAAGCGGCTGCATTAATGTATGTGGTTGCTATGCGTCTCGGGAAATTAAGGCTCCCCGAAATTCTGTGTCCTGTAAAAATTTTATCAAAAAAATTTCCGAGGATCCTTGCAATATTCTGCTCATGGGATGGGTTCCGGACTGAAAACTTGCCGACTACTCCAACGTATCTGATCCCTTCCTTTTTCAATGCCCATGCAATTTTTTCAACTTCATTCCGGTCAATGGGTTCAATTTCCCTTCCCCTGTGATCAATTGAGCCGGAAACAGGATAGTAGAAACGGTTCGTCCGGTAATATTCGGGATCAATACCCGGCCCCGACGATACTATCATTCCAACTTCAGATATTTTATTCTGAACAACGGCATTTGTAATAAGAGTTGTGCTGAGGACAATGCGGTCAATTGTTGACGGGTCAATATTATCTGTAATTTTTTCAAGGCCGGCGAGGACGGAATTGAAGAAATCGGATTCGTCTGTAGGAACTTTGATCTCTCTTTCTATTCCGTTGTTTCCGAGAAGAACAACGTCAGTATGGGTTCCTCCGACATCCAAGCCTATGATCATAATACAATCCAATCGAAGCGGCTCCGTAAAAATCAAAAATATGGATGGAAACTAAAAAACTGCAAACCAGAGAGATTCACGGAGGAATCCACCGAAGCTTCCGAAATGTTGAAAATTCACATGGTTGAGCCCGAATGGCTAGTCTGTAAAGAACTCCGTTTTCATTTCCACAGTCACCGGATCGCTATCCATCAACCGTTTTGCCAAACCCAGAATTTTAGGAAGTTCATAGGCAAAAAAATAGCGAAAAGCGAAATGTTTCCCATGATAAAAATTAGAATCCGCATGCGAGTGGTCCTTATTTAGGGCCTTTTGAACAGATATGGCCTGGAGGAGCCATTGCCAGGCAACCGCAATGATGCCGAAAAATTCAAGATAAAGCGTTGCATCCGCTAAAAAAATGTCCGGATCCTGCGCTTGATTAATGTTTGATAAATGGGAAGTTACTTCTTCCAGCTTTGCTACAGCTTGACGGAGTTGTCGCGCGTACGATTTAAGTTCAGGATCAACTTCCGCAGCGGCGGCTGTTTTATCAACTTCTTCCAGGTATAAGCGAAAAGCCTTGCCATTTTTCATGATGACCTTGCGGCCCAGAAGATCTATCCCTTGTATACCGGTTGTGCCTTCGTGGATCGGATGAATTCTCATATCCCGATAATATTGTTCCAATGGAAAATCGTCACAATAACCGTATCCGCCGAAACACTGCAAACCCTGGCTTACGGAAATAATTCCCATCTCCGACGGATAGCTTTTGGCTGCGGGAATCAGAATGTCCAGAAGAAGTTCGTATTTTTCCTTTTCCTCTCCGGCTAGAAGGTGTGCCAGATCAGCGTATTTGGCGCATTGCAACAGAAGCGAAAGAGACCCCTCAACTACAGCGCGTTGTAAAAGCAACATGCGTTTAATATCTGTATGTTCGATAATAGGTATTTGAGGTGAGCCGGGATCTTTTTGCAGTTTCTTTCTACCCTGAGTCCGTCCTTTGGCATATTCCAGAGCGGCATAATAGGCTGCTGAAGCGATGCCGGCGGCGCCGATGCCGATCCCGATCCGAGCTTCATTCATCAGCTGGAACATATAAGAGAGCCCCTTGTGGGGTTCTCCAACCAGGAAGCCGTAACAATTGTTTTTTTCACCGATGCTCAATTCGGTTAATGGCACGCCCCTGTAGCCGAGTTTATGATAAACTTGAGAAACAGTGATATCATTGAAAACGAGCCGTCCGCTTTCGTCTATCCGGTTATTGGGCGCAAGAAACAGAGAAATCCCTTTAATTCCCGGAGGAGCGCCCTGTATCCTGGCCAGTATAAGATGAACCACATTTTCAACGCCGTCATGGTCGGCTGCTGAAATAAATATCTTCTGTCCGTGAATTTTGTATTGTCCGTTTTCCGCGGGTTCGGCCATGGTGACGATGTCGGCCAGAGAACTTCCGGCCTGTGGTTCGGTCAGGACCATGGTCCCTTGCCACTGGCCATCCAGCATCCTGGGAACATACGTTCGGATAAGATCCTCATTACCGAAAGAAGTTATGAGACGGGCCGCTCCCGCGGTGATTTCGGGATAAACACTTGCGGAGTAGTTCGCAGCGGCAAAAATAAAACGGCAACCGGCTGAAAACAGTATTGGAAGTTGCTCCCCACCCACTTCCGATGGAAAACCGGCGGCAATCCAGCCTCCTTGCCCGCACTCTTTCATAATGGCCCTGACGGAGGGATGTACCTTTACCCGGCCATCCTTCAATTCCGGCGGTTTTTTGTCCATTTCCTCAAGATTCGGACGGAAAAGACCTTTTGCCAATTTCAAAGTGGCGTCAAACACCATTTTAAATAACTGCCGATTGTGTTGCTTGTAATAAGAAAACTTGGTGAGAGAGATGAGATCAAAAACATCATAAAGCAGAAAAATCAGATTCTTTTCGCTGACAAATTTAGCCGCCATTTATCCTCCAAGCCGTCGTAAAAAAATAATCATAACATTGAAATACCCTCCACGGCATAAGGAGCCGTAACGAAATAGTGAGAAATGTTATGGTTATTTCGTAACGGCTCCTAATCATACCAACAAAGAGTGGCCAGACCATGCTCCACGTTGCGTCGTCGCATCTCATGCAGCAGGGTGATTATCAGTCTCGTACCGGTGGCCCCCACAGGATGTCCAAGGGCTTCCCGCTACCAAGACAAATATCCGCCGTCAACACTCAGAATGTGCCCGGTCACATAATTAGACGCATCAGACGCCAAAAACACCGCAGCGCCTTTTATATCATCCTCAAGGCCGAGCATTCCAGCGGGTATCTTACCAAT
>CAYVMK010000258.1:0-4124 GCA_964452445.1 uncultured Desulfonema sp.
CTGCAAAACAGTTTGAAGGTTATGACACAAGTATCAGCGGGAAAATGGTATTTCCCCATGAAAACCAGAAAGATAAGAATACATGATATTTCTGCCCGGAACATCGAAATATTTAAAATAAATTAACACAAGATCAGGGAGGAATGTATGAAAAAGCGAAAAGTTTTTTTAGCAGGCGCGTGTTTTACGGTTCTCATTTTTTTTGGCGCTGCATGGGCAGGAGAAACCGCTAAAAGTGAAGGCACGAAAGACTACCAGGTATTTGACCTTGGACAAATTTATGTAACGGCGGAGAAACCGCCGGCAGTTCAAGGTATGGCTATCACCAATGAAATTAGCGCCGAGGACATCAAGGCAACGAATAGTCGTACCATCGCCGAGGCATTGGCGTATGTTCCCGGCATTCGAGTATCCACGGGACGCAAAAACGAACCCTCTATCCAAATTCATGGCATGGATCAAGCCAGAGTTTTAGTCCTGATCGATGGCGTTCCCTATTATGAAACAAAGTACGGGAAACTCGATTTGAATGAGATTCCCGTCGATAATGTAGCAAAAATCGAGGTTACCAAGGGAGCAGCCTCTGTCCTCTATGGGCCAAATGCTTTGATGGGGGTCGTGAATATCATTACAAAGAAACCTACCGAAAAACCTTCTGCCGAAGCAACATTTGAGATGGGAGAGTATAACACCAACAGGGAATCCGTTTCGCACGGCATGAAGGTGGGTATCTTCAACTACTGGTTGAACTACAGCCATCAGGAGTCGGGTGGATGGAGGATGTCGGACGATTTCGACCCACGGATCGGAACCATTACAACACAAAAAGGAAAAACAAAAACAAAAACGGGCGCGATCCTGGAAGACGGCGGCTTTCGTGATAATTCCTATTCCAGGACGGACAGCTTCTGGGCCAAAGTAGGCATCGATCCAAATCCTGGTTCAGAATACTATCTGAATTTCCATTATATAAACAGAGAGAAGGGAGACCCTCCTTCGTTATATGGTGGAACAACATTCACCGATAAACCTGCCTTTTCAAACGTCTTTGACCGGATCAACGAATATGACGATTGGGACATAGACCTGAGCGGGCAACAAAAAATCCTTGACCGGTTAACACTAAAGGCTAAGTTGTTTTATCACAATCATACCGATGAATACACTTCCTATGCAGATCAGGATTATAGCCAGGAAATTGCTGTGAGCAGATATAAAGATTATATGGCGGGCGGGTCGCTTATGGGTGATTTTCGACCTGTAGATTGGGATGTTATCAGGTTCGCTTACAACTACAGGGGAGATTCCCATAAGCAGCGCGATGACGAGTACCTGCCCTTTGATAAATCATTTTCGTACACCGGTTCAGTGGGACTGGAGAATGAGTTTAACCTGATAAGGAATTTATCTGTGGTTGCCGGAGTGAGCTATGATTGGTTTAATGTAACGAAGGCCGAGAAGACCATAACCGATAAGAAGGGGGCTTTGATCAGTCAGGATGATGCAGGTGAGCCCGGATACATGGATGAACTAAGTCCCATGATTGGGGCCACATATAATTTTACCGACTCCACGAAACTTTTTGGTTCGTTTGCCCGCAAGGTTCGTTTCCCGACGCTGGATCAACTCTATTCGTCGAAAAGCGGAAATTTAAACCTGAAGGCTGAAAAGGCAAACAACTATACACTGGGAGTCTCACAATTATTTTCCAAGTATGCAAAGGCTGAGCTTGCAGGGTTCTATCACGATATTGAAGACTTCATCAGTCGCGAGGCCGATCCCCATGTTAATCCTTTGGCCCAGTATCAAAACTATGCCAAAATCGAGATGTTGGGTTTTGAGTTGAGCGGAGAGCTTTACCCGATAAAAGACCTTGTTCTGCGGGCCGGTTACACTTATAATTATGCCCGGGATAAAAGCGACGGCAGGGTAACCGACGATGTCGTCAATATTCCCGAGCATAAAGTTGACGTGGGGGTAAGCTATACTATTCCTTACATTAATACACATATTGACCTGACCGGCATTTATATGGATAAAATCTATAGTCAGCTTCCCACCCCTACATATCCAAACGACCCGAAAACCAAAGTCCAGGACTACTTTACTGCCAATGCGAGAATTTCACATAATTTTCTGAAATATTTTGAGGCGCATTTGGCGCTCAATAATATTTTCGACAAGGACTACGAGTCAGAATATGGCTTTCCCGGTCCAGGAAGAAATTTTTATGCGGGAATATCGGTAAAATATTAATCGTTTGTATGAAAATCCCCCCATCCATCCACCCATCCCCCCTTACCCAAAGGGGGCAAGGGGGGATTTTCATGCTTTTTTATGACAACAAGTCATGTGGGTTAGAGGAGAATCCTAATGAAGAAGAAATTTGTATTGTCATACGTTTTTCTGATCATCATCTTTTCGTTCTTTGTTGCAACCAGCGGATGGACAGCGCCCCTCCCGTCTGTCAGCATCACAGGTTCAGTCCGGCAGCCTTTAAATCTGACCCTGGAAGACCTTCAAAAATTAGAGACCGCTACAGTTCGGCTTAATGAAGTCACCAGGGATCATCAATATAACGGCGCCTTCTATTTCCGGGGCGTCCCGTTAAAAACATTGCTTGAGCTTGCCTGTGTTCAAAAAGAAGAAACAGGCTTTTCAAAACAGAATGACCTTGCCATTGTGGTGCGCAACAAGGACGGAAAGCAGACCGTCCTTGCATGGGGAGAAGTTTTTTTCAGCAACCCTTCAGACATCGTCATCGCATTTTCCTCAACCCCAATTATACCTCATGCAGACTGCAAAATTTGCCATGGGCCTGAGGTTTATCAATCCAGGCTGGACGTGCTTTCGCGGAAGGCAGGTTATCCCAAGCTGGTAATAGCCAATGACTTTTATACAGACCGTTCCCTGGAAGACGTAACCAATATCGAAGTAGTTGATCTGCATCTCAAAATGACTTTTAAAAAGAGCCAAAACCTCTTCTCACCCGGATTCACAGTAACAGGCGATGTTAAACAAACCTTAAATATCTCTGACCTTGCTTCATATCCCCGGACCGAGGCTCCGGCGAAAATGATAGGAGATGGAGCAGGTTATCATGGAATGGAGATTTATAGCGGGGTCCTTCTTTCAGAACTTCTTAAAAAGGCGGGGGTGACACTGGATTTCAATCAAGCCATAGTTGTCTCTGCGCCTGATGGATATCGTTCCCTTGTTTCCATGGGAGAAGCGCTCTTATCTTCAAGGGGCAAGAACATCATGATTGCCGATCAAGTGGCAAATCAACCTGTCAATAAAGATGGGAAGTTTAAACTGATCTTTCCCGACGACCTTTCGGCCGACCGGACTGTGAAAGCCGTCAGCAAGATCGAGGTGGTTCCCTTAAAACCCAAATCCAGTTTCTATATCATAGGGCTGGGCTGTTCTGACACCCGACTGGTTACCCTGGAGGCCATCTCCGCCATGGGCAAGGCGGATGTCTTCGTTGGCGCAGAGGATCTCCAGAAACGTTTCGCTAAATACATTGGGAACAAGCCGGTGCTCTTCGATCCCTTTAAGACCAAACGGCACCAGGCAAAACAGAGTCCTTCTCATGGAGGCACTAAACCCGACCAGGAATCTATTTCCGAGGAGACAAAACGTGACATCCAAACGATCCGGGACGCGCTCAAGGCCGGGAAAACCGTTGCTTTTCTTGAATACGGCGACCCGACTCTCTATCCAAGCTGGATGCACTGGCTTGGCGACCTGGCGAAAGAGGCCCATTACATCCCGGGCATCAGCGCTTTTAACGCCTCGAACGCCATGATCGGGAGGCATATCGGTTGTAAGGGGTCGATAATTCTCACAGTCCCAAGAGCTCTGCAGGAAAATGAGCCCCTGCTCAAGGCAGTAGCGGAAAACGGCGATACAGTAGCTATCTTTGTCGGGCTGAAGGAGTTGAAAAATATTAAACCTCTCTTACAAAAATACTATGCAAAGACAACACCCGTTCATCTTGTTTACAGGGCAGGATATTCTGACAGTGAACATATCGTTAAAACCACTATTGCAGAAGTTGCCGAGGCGGCGGAAAAAGAGCAGGAGCAGTACCTGGGAATGATCTATATCGGCCCCTGCCT
>CAYVMK010000259.1:0-4121 GCA_964452445.1 uncultured Desulfonema sp.
CGCCTTTTTGCGCAGGATCTTGATCTTTACAAAAGCATCATAAATAATAATAAATATTTTAACGATGTTTTTGAGGTTTTTTTATCCTCGGTATATGAAGGGGAAAGCGCCCTTTTATCGGGCCGTGACGATGACAAATCCCTGTACCTTGAGAATATCCGGGAATTTTTCAAAGATTCCTGCAAAGAGGCCCTTAACGAAAGCAATAAAATAATAAGCGCTCTATACCTTTAGACAATATTTATTCGGCTGAATCGCATCAGGATCACGCACCCGCCCGATTACAATCCTTTAATTTGACCTTGCAGTTATTTCTGTGGTAAACGATTTTGGGGATTTATCACAAATATCTTTTTTTCATGCCTGTTAGTAAGTTAGAGACTATTTTCTGCGTTTTCTTACCCCTCAAGAGGGTACTGAAAAGAGTGGCAGAAGATAGTTTCGTTAACGCACTTACACCCCTCAAGGGGGTACTGAAAAGAGTCCCGTTTATCGGGGTTCGGGAAATGATTTATGCCGGAGAACATATCAAAAGAAGAGTTTCAAAAGGAAGCGGAAAAGCGCAAACGCGCTGAAGCGGAGCTTGGTGAGTATGTTGATAAGTTTAATGATCTGGCAGATGCCTGCGCGGATGTTGTCCTTTATCATGATTTGCAGGGCAATATAGCTTTTATAAATGAAGCCGGACTTAAATTTACCGGTTACAACAGGGAAGAAGCTCTCAAAGCCAATATAAAAGATGTAATCCCGGAGAAATATCTTTTGCAGATGTTTGAAAGACAAAAGGGAAGAAAAGCCGGTTATGACAAACGGAATGCTTATGAGATAGAATATGTAAGCAGGCATGGCGAGGTGATTTCCCTTGAAGTAAATTCCATAATGGTAAAAGATAAAGGCGTTCCATACATACTTCTGCTTGTTCGCGATTTGAGGCTTTACAAGCAAAAAGAGAAGGAGTTATCTGAAAACAGGGAAAAAATTCAGAATATATTAGACAGTATGGATGATGGTTACTATGAGGCGGACCTGAAAGGAAATATCGTTTTTTGCAATGAATCGCTTTGCAGAATATTGGGTTATTCTAAAGACGAGGTGACAGGAAAAGGCTATTGCGACAGCGCTGATGAAGAGAATATAAAGAAGCTCTTTGAGGCATTCAATTATGTTTTCAAAACAGGCGGATCCTCGAAGGTATTGGACTGGAATGTAAAGAGGAAAGACGGCTCAGTTCGCTTTGTCGAAATATCGATATCCCTTGTCAAAGATACTGATGCTGCGCCGGTCGGTTTTCGGGGATTAATCCGTGATATTACGGAACGCAAACAGACCGAAGAAAAACATGAAAAACTTGAACTTCAGCTGCGCCACGCACAAAAAATGGAAGCAATAGGCACTCTTGCAGGAGGCATTGCCCATGATTTCAATAATATTTTAATGAGTATACAGGGAAACGTATCACTTATGCTTATGGATATTGATCCGTCGGATCCCTTTTATGAGAATCTTAAAAAAATAGAGAATTCGGTTGAAAATGCCGCAAGCCTTACAAAACAGATACTTGGTTTTGCGCGGGCCGGAAAATATTATATAAAAGAAACAGACTTGAATGAACTTGTTGAAAAAACCTCAAAACTCTTCAGCCGCGCGCGAAAAGAGATAAATATTCACACAAAGCTTCAGGAGAATGTATGGTCTGTTAAAGCCGATCAGAGCCAGATAGAGCATGTGCTTTTGAATATTTATGTGAATGCATGGCAGGCAATGCCTTCGGGAGGTAATCTTTATATTGTCATTGGGAACATTGTGATAGATGAAACCTACATTGCGCCTTTTGCGTTACAGCCCGGCAGGTATGTCAGGATCTCAATAACCGATACAGGCGTTGGAATGGATGAAGCAACGAGACAGAGAGTTTTCGATCCTTTTTTTACTACCCGTGAGATCGGCAGGGGTACAGGTCTAGGGCTTGCATCGGTTTATGGAATAATCAAGAATCACGGCGGATTCATTAACGTGTACAGCGAAAAAGGAAAAGGAAGCACATTCAATATATACCTTCCGGCAAGCGAGAACATGAAAGATGATAAAAAGAAAGAAACTGACAGGCGTATTTCAGGAACCGGCACGATTCTATTTATTGACGATGAGAAAATGATAATTGATGTGGGTCAGGCAATATTAAAAAAACTGGGATACAATGTTATTACAGCAACCGGAGGACAGGAGGCTGTCGATGTTTACGAAAAAAACAGGGATAAAATTGATCTTGTTGTTCTTGACATGATAATGCCCGATATGAATGGAAGCGAAGTGTTTGACAGGATCAGGGAGATAAATCCGGATGTAAAGGTTATGCTCTCAAGCGGCTACGCTCTCAATGGCCAGGCCGCCGGAATAATGGAAAAAGGCTGTAATGGTTTTATTCAAAAGCCCTTTAATGTGAATAAGCTTTCGGCAAAACTGAGTGAAATTCTCCATGGGCAATAAAGAGCCTTTTCACTGTAAACAACTTAACCATGCATCGCGGGTTTTCATTATTATCCGAAACATGAAATTATTTTCCCTCCCGTTGATTTTTCTGATAATTATTTCACTCTGTCATTCAGGACTTTCCGAAGTATCTGCCGGGATAGTTACTGATCCGCTGGGACGAAAAGTAAATGTTCCCCGGAATCCGCGAAGGATAATATCTCTGGCGCCCAGCATTACTGAAATTATTTTTGCCCTGAATAGTGAAAATCGCTTAAAAGGGGTGACACTCCATTGCGATTTTCCAATTGAAGCAAAACTGCTTCCCAAAGTCGGCTCATACGTCGGACTCGACCTTGAAAAAATTGTATCCTTAAAACCTGACTTGTGCATTGCCATAAAAGACGGGAACCCGAAACATGTAATCGATCGGCTGGAATCTTTCGGAATACCGGTTTACGCAGTTGATCCGAGAAACATTGATTCTGTGATGAATAATATTCTTTCGATTGGCGGCCTTCTTGGCGCCGGCGAGATGGCCGATATTCTTGTTAAAAATATGCGTTCCCGGATAAGGCATGTCACTGAGCTTGTTGCCGTAACATCTCACACGCCCAGAGTTTTTTTCCAGATAGGCGCTACGCCTGTCGTATCTGTGGGTACCCGGACATATATCCACGAGCTCATCATGCTGGCAGGCGGCATAAATGTGACTGCAGGAGATACACCTTACCCGCGCTTCAGCCGGGAACAACTTATTGCGCTTTCCCCGGATGTAGTCATTATTACATCCATGACAAGAAGCGATGCATTTGAGCAGGTCCTGGCGGAATGGAATAAATGGCCGCAGATTCCGGCGGTCCGCAATAAGCGTATATACATGGCCGATTCGGATCTCTTTGACCGCCCTTCGCCCCGCCTTGTTGACGGCCTGGAAACGCTTGTTAAATTGATTCATCCGGAATTGTTCGGGGATAAAAAATAATTATGGGATCCGGTTTTCTGAAACGACTTATGTTCATCGCCGCTTTCCTGTCGGTTCTGCTTGCCGGAGCCATGTACCTTGGGATTTCCGTTGGATCAACCGGGAGCAACTTCGGCGACTCTGTGCGATTACTGTTTATGGATAAAAGCGCGGGTTCCGTTCCGGGAGCAATCATCCGGGAGATTCGTCTGCCTCGAGTAATGCTGGCGGCCCTGGTCGGCGCAACCCTGTCCTTAGGGGGGCTTGTTTTTCAGGCGCTCCTGCGAAATCCTTTAGCGGAGCCGTATATACTGGGCATTTCCGGAGGTTCGGCAATCGGCGCCATTCTTGGGATTATTCTGGGATTATCATATTTTCCGGGTGTGAGCATAATGGCTTTCACCGGCAGTCTCGCCACCCTGCTCCTGCTTCTTGCAATGTCGTCCGGGCAAGCTCTTTTAAAAAAGGATTCTCTCCTTTTATCGGGAGTCATGGTGAATGCCTTTTGTTCGGCGGTAATTATGTTCCTGATATCGATGACACGCGATGACCGTCTGCATAACATAATGTTCTGGCTTATGGGAGATCTATCATCGGCAGATACCGGTCGGGTCGGAATCCTTGCAGCGGCGCTCCTTCCTTGTTTTATTCTCATTTTCTGGCTTTCCAATATAATGAACCTGCTCCT
>CAYVMK010000260.1:0-3863 GCA_964452445.1 uncultured Desulfonema sp.
TTCTTCGTGCCTTTGTGTCTTAGTGGCAAAAACTGACTTTTTACGAAACCATCAAAGTTGACGGGAAAACATTTATGAGCAGGAAACGCACCATTATAATATTTTCGGTTCTGGTCCTGATTGCCGCCGGAGCAGCTTATATGCTTGCCGCTTATATTTCAGGAGGACCTCCTTTTTCAGGGCTTTCCGGCAAAAAAGCCGGAAGCGCGGAGGTAAATTATCCGGAAAAGGCCCAGGTCAATCTCTATTTTGCGGATGCCGAAAATGTATATTTAAGATCAGAGCAAAGAAGCGTTCCCCGTCCTCCCGATTTTGCCGAATTCGGCAGAGTTATAATCGAATCCCTGATAAAAGGGCCGAGGGGAGAGCTTGTGCGCACAATACCGGAAGAGGCTTCGCTTAAGGCTTTTTATATTGCAAAGGATGGAGCTTCCTATGCCGATTTTACTCCGGCGATAAGAGAGAAACATCCAGGAGGAAGCTCTTCAGAGCTCATGACTATCTATTCGATTGTCAATTCGCTGGTTATGAATATTCCTGAAATCAGGACTGTAAAGATATTAATAGACGGGCAGGAATCAATGACGCTTGCTGGACATATTGATTTGCGCTTCCCTTTCAAGGTTAATACGGCTCTGGTGAGATGAAACAAAAAGACAGGATAAGCAAAATAAGAAATATCGGCATCATGGCTCACATCGATGCCGGCAAGACAACCGTGACCGAGCGTATACTGTATTATACTGGCCGCTCTCACAAGATGGGAGAAGTGCATGACGGCGAAGCGGTTATGGACTGGATGCCGGACGAGCAGGAACGGGGCATAACTATCACTTCCGCCGTAACAACCTGCCAGTGGAAGGGAAGCGATATACAGTTGATAGATACTCCGGGGCATGTCGATTTTACCATTGAAGTCGAGCGTTCGCTGAGGGTGCTTGACGGCGCCATTGGGGTTTTCTGCGCTGTGGGTGGCGTTGAGCCCCAGTCCGAGACCGTATGGCGGCAGGCCGACAAGTACCATGTTCCCAAAATCGCTTTTATCAATAAAATGGACAGAATCGGCGCCGGTTTTTTCGGGACTGTTGCGATGATGAAGAAGAGATTGAATGCCAGGCCCCTTATTCTTCAGCTTCCTGTCGGCTCTGAAGAGGAGTTTGCCGGAGTAATCGACCTTATCGGCATGAAGCAGATTGTCTGGGATGACGAAACACTCGGCGCGACCTTTTCGGTCGGAGAAATATCTCCTGACCTCCTTGATGAAGCCATGCGATACCGCGAAAAACTTGTCGAGACCCTTTCCGAGGAAGATGACGGTATTATGGAAGCCTACCTGTCGGAAACTTCCATTCCCGCCGATCAGCTTGTTTCTGCTGTAAGAAATGCTACGGTCAGCTTGAAGCTTGTCCCTGTTCTTTGCGGCTCCGCCCTTAAGAATAAAGGGATCCAGCCCCTTCTTGATGCCATCGTAAATTACCTTCCAAGCCCTCTCGATGTTCCGCCGGTGAAAGGCGCGCATCCTGAAACCGGAGAGACGCTCCTTTTCGAGGCAAAAGATAACGGCCCGCTTGCGGCGCTGATATTCAAAGTCTCTATGATTGAAGGGCGCAAGCTTTCATTTGTAAGGGTTTACAGCGGAAGCCTGAAATCCGGAGGTGAGGTATATAATCCTTCGCGGAAAATTAAGGAAAAGCTATCCCGTATAATGAGGATGCACGCCAACAAGAGGGACCGCATTGAAGAAGCGGGAGCGGGAAGCATAGTGGGTGTGGTCGGATTAAAGACATCTTCCACCGGAGAAACCCTCTGCTCTTCCGAGAAGCCTGTACTTCTCGAAAAGATGGAATTTTATGAGCCTGTCATATCAATAGCCGTTGAACCCAAAACTCATTCCGACCAGGAGAAGCTCGATGAGGTTCTGACAAAGTTCATTGATGAAGATCCGACCTTAAGGGTTCGCAAAGATGAAGATACCGGCCAGACAATACTGTCGGGCATGGGAGAGCTTCATCTTGAGATAATAATCAGCCGGATGATGAGGGAGTTCAACACAACCGTCAATGTCGGAAAACCCCAGGTTATGTACAGGGAAACCATTGCTTTGGAATCGGAAGGATCCGCCGTTTTTGACAGAGAGATAGCCGGCCAGCGGCACTTCGGAGAGGTGAGTTTAAGGCTAAAGCCCCTTCGCAGGGGAAGCGGCAACAGGTTCAGGTTTGAAATAAAGGATGCCGCGATACCGGCTGCTTTTATGCCTTTTATAGAAAAAGGCATCACGGAAGCATTTGAAAGCGGAACACTCATGGGATATCCTGTTGTCGATGTTGAGGCTGTCGTTACGGGAGGCTCTTTCCGGGAATCGCTCGGGACGGAGATATCATTTACGGTAAGCGCTGCGATGGCCTGCAAGGATGCCCTCGGCAAAGGCGAACCTTTTCTCCTTGAGCCGATAATGGATACCGAGGTGTTTGTGCCCGAGGCTTTCATAGGAGATGTAATCGGAGACTTAAGTTCACGAAGCGGAAAAATCGAATCTATCAACGCCAAGTCGGGAATACAGGTAATTAAGGCGATTGTCCCACTTTCGCGCATGTTCGGGTACTCTACTTCATTGAGATCGGCGACACAGGGGCGGGGCACTTTTACGATGCAGTTCTCGCATTTTGACCGCAATTAAGGACGGCCTCCCAACCGTTTCAAAACCTGACCTACCATAACAACCACAGCTTCCTGATCTTCCGATACCTCATGCTCTGTATGCATAAATGAAAACAGGTCGGATAGCATCACATCAAATATTTTACAAATACGAAGCAGGGTCTCAAGGGTGACATTGGCAAGACCCCTTTCGATACTGCCATAATATCTGTAAGAGAATCCATATTTTTCAAGATCCTCCTGCTTCAACCCTTTGGCTAAACGTAGTTCCTTGAGCCTCAAACCCACCTTTTTCTTTATGATATCCGCATCCAAGCTGTGTCCTCCATTTATCTTATAATTGATAAAGAAAGGCTTATACAGGCACCTATAAATAGGATATTTATTGTTATTACGCCTTATAAATGGTATCGAATGTTTTAACCTGCACTCAAAAGTGATCGCATGACAAAAAAATGCATAATAAAGCCGGCCTGCCCCGACGATTACAATACAATCATAGAGCTATTCGACAGCTGGTATCCTGACAATTGGGATTCATATTATGCCAAAAGGTATTATCGGGATTTTTTTGATAATCCGCATTTTTATCTCGGTGATAAAGTATTTGTTGGCATTGTTGATGAAAGAATTGTCGGGGTAACCGGATATTGTCCGGATCCGGAGGAAACAGAAGGCATATATTGGCTGAATTGGTTTTATGTCCACAAGGATTTACAAGATCATGGTTATGGCGGACAACTGTTGGATCATGTGGTTGAGATTCTGAAAAATAAAAGGGCGCGCAAATTTTTTGTGAATACAACTTCATACGGTTTTTACGAAAAAGCACGGAATTTATATAAGAAAAAGGGGTTCGAAGAGGAAGGTGTATTAAAGGATTTTTATGAAAAAGGTGAGCATCAGGTATATTTTGGAATGCGATTAAAATAAAATAGGGGGCGCTATGGATATACAAGGCATACAAAAAATAGTTCAGACTGGGTTGTTTTCACTCGCTAATTCTTTGGCATCATATTGGCCAGCATATGGGAGAGATGATATAACTGAAAGAAATCTTTCTGCCCATGTAGGTAGTGCTTTTTTAAACAATGGATTTGATGTTTACTTTGAAGTTCCAATAAGCGAAGAAGATAAAACTAATAAAATTGATTGTGTATTTCTTAGCTACGAGCATAAATTGTGTATTGTTTGTGAAAGCAAAA
>CAYVMK010000260.1:3873-4102 GCA_964452445.1 uncultured Desulfonema sp.
TTGATCGGTGTTGGTAAGGCGCAGGAAATTATTGATGATATAGAAAGAATTCATAAATTTAAACTGCAAAAAGAGCAAGGGATAGATATTAAATCATATTATGGTTTAATTTTAGCCTACACCTGGAAAGAAGATATTACAAAGTGGTGGATTTCTGAAGAAAATACTGATGAGTTTGAAGAAAAAGATTCACGATGGAGAGAATTGAGCAAAAGCCTTAAAAATGTGG
>CAYVMK010000261.1:0-4097 GCA_964452445.1 uncultured Desulfonema sp.
AAGCAAGGTAAAAGAACGGGAAACGGGGTTTTTAAAACATGTCTGTTGCAAATAATATTCTCAATATTTTTTGCAACAGACATGTTTTAAAAACCCCTTTTCCCGTTCTTTTACCTTGCTTCTTCGCCTTTTACCTTTTCCTTATGCCGATACCACCGATTTCACCCCGGGAATCTCCTGTTTTAAAAACCTTTCAATTCCGTTTTTTAATGTCATCTGTGACATGGGGCATCCCGCGCATGCGCCTTTCAGACGCACCTTGACTACACCCTCAATTACATCTACAAGCTCCACATCCCCGCCGTCTTTCTGAAGCATGGGTCTGATTTTTTTTATTGCATCTTCCACCAGTTCTTTCATGATATCTCCTTCCGATTTTCAGTTTCTAACTCACTGTTCGTAAATTGAATATCGTCGTTCAAGGGTTCCAGGATTCAAGGGGTCAAGTGTTGACTGCTTACTATACAATGTTCGCTATTCCCGCCTTTTATCATAAAAGTCCTTCCTGAACACCTCAAATGCATCATTTAATATCGCCGTTCTCATATCCCTCATGAGTTTTGCGTAATAATAAATGTTATGTATTGTATTCAAGCGATAGGCAAGAAGTTCCTTCGCCATGAAAAGATGCCTTAAATATGCGCGTGAATAATTCCGGCATGTATAGCAAAGGCATCCCTTTTCAACAGGAGCCGTATCATACTTATACTGTGAATTACAAATATTGATTGTGCCGTCAGCCGTAAACATCTGACCGTTTCTTGCGTTTCTCGTTGGAAGGACACAGTCAAACATATCGGCGCCAAGGGAAACAAGCTCAACAAGATTCTCGGGTGTTCCAACCCCCATAACATATTTTGGTTTTTCACAGGGAAGCTTCGGAAGCGTAAAATCAGCAATTTCAAGCATGATTTCAACCGGTTCTCCCACGCTTACCCCCCCCAGCGCATATCCTGAAAACCCTGTTTCAACAAGATCTGTTGCAGCTTTTTCCCGAAGATCCTTAAACATTCCGCCCTGGACAATCCCCAAAAGGGCATTTTTCTTTTCGCCTCTTTCTTCCCATGTTTTTTTGCATCTTTTTGCCCAGGCGGTTGTAAGCTCAAGCGCGGATTCCGCTTCTTTTTTTTCAGCAGGATACCGTATGCACTGGTCAAGGCACATCATGATATCAGAACCCAGAGAAATCTGAACTTCAATAGCTTTCTCCGGTGTAAGGATATGGCTTGAACCGTCGATATGGGACTGGAATGTGTATCCCTCGTCGGTTATCTTTGACAGTTTTGCAAGTGAAAAGACCTGGAATCCGCCGCTGTCCGTTAATATTGGTCCCTTCCAGTTCATGAATCCGTGGAGATCCGAAAAAAGATTGATGACATCACAGCCGGGCCTTAAATATAAATGATATGTATTACCAAGAATGATGCTCGCTCCTGCGCCTGCGATTTCTTCAGGAGAAACCGATTTTACGGATGCAAGCGTCCCAACCGGCATAAACACAGGCGTTTCGACAACACCGTGAGATGTCCGCATAATCCCGGCCCGTGCCCGGCTCTTTTTCGATTCGGAAGCTACTGTGAAATCAAACATACTAACCTTAACGGTTTTATAAAAAATCAGTTTTTGCCACAAAGACACAAAGGCGCTAAAAATGGCCTGTTCAAAACATTCAACTTTTTCTTTGTGACTCTGTGATCTTTGTGTGAGAATACCTTTTTATCCGATTCTTTTGAAGAATTTTTCAAGCTCATTTATTGTAAAATTTATCCATGTCGGGCGGCCGTGCGGACAATGAGACGGCATTGCGCAACCATCAAGCTGATCCACAAGGGTTCTTACCTCTTTGTCCGAAAGCTGTTGATTGGCTCTTATTGCCCCGTGGCACGCCACAAGTTTTAAAACTTCATCCGAAGCCTTTTCAATGCCGGGCGCAAAACCCGTTTCAATTATTTTTTCAACAATTTCAGTAACAGTCGATTTGATATCTTTGCCGGCCATAAAGGCAGGCACGGACTTTACCGCAAAGGCATTGCCCCCAAACGGCTCAACCTCAATTCCCGCCTTTAAAAAATCGGGCAGCAGCTTTTCAAAGATACCGGCCTCCCTGTATCCAAACTCAATGACTTCCGGAATAAGGAGCTTCTGAGACGGATGCCCTTCTGTCCGCCCCCGGCGGATTTTCAATTCCTCATAAAGTATGCGCTCGTGTGCTGCATGCTGGTCTATGAGAATAATCCCTTCGCCTGATTCGCAGATAATATATGTTCCGTGAAGCTGTCCCAGGATTCTTAAATCTTTGAATTGCTTCTTCTCCCACAAATCAGCCTGAACATCAGGAGACTGCTTTTCTCCGAAAGATTTCTTATGAACCTGAACTGCCGAATAGGATTCACCGGCAGGTTTGTAAAAAACCTGCGGTTCCGAAACGCCGAATGATTTACCTGTACGCTCTTTTTGTATAAAATTTGCTCTTGCTTTTTTATAAGGGTCCAAAAGATCAAGCGCATTTTTTACAGCCGTCTTCACAGCTTCATACACTTTATTCTGTTCGGAAAAGCGAACTTCCCGTTTTGCAGGGTGAACATTGACATCTACAGAATCATAGGGAAGTTTTATGAAAATCACCGCAACAGGGAACTCACCTTTAATCAGCCTTGTCGCATAACCTTTGAAAAGAGCATGCTGAACAACTTTATCCCGCACAAATCTTCCGTTGACATATGAGTATATTCCGCGCGTTGTGCTTCGCTTTATCATCGGAGATGATATCCAGCCTGAAACGGATATATCGCCCGATGAAAAGCCGAGCCTGTAAAGGCTGCTTCTTGTATCTTTTCCTAAAACATCCTCCGCCCTCCGGGCTGAATCAGGCGCAGAAAGCAGGTTATAGACGGTTTTACCATTGTGAAGAAGCCTGAACTGAACACCCGTATGGCCAAGCGCCATGCTTGCAACAATGTCGGCTATATGCCCCGCCTCGGTATCCGTCGATTTCAGAAACTTTCGTCTTGCCGGAGTGTTAAAAAAAATGTCTTTTACGGTGACCATTGTGCCGGAAGGTGAGCCTTTGTCTGCAACTGACGCAACTTTGCCCCCATCAATCTTTATTTCTATTCCCGCTTCGGCTGTTTTTTCCTTTGTTACAAGAGAAAAACGCGAAACAGAAGCAATGCTCGGAAGGGCTTCTCCCCGGAACCCTAATGTGCTTATTGAAAAAAGGTCTTCGTCTTTTGATATTTTGCTTGTGGCGTATCTCTCAATTGATAACAAAGCGTCATCCCGGCCCATTCCGGCGCCGTTATCCGAAACCCTTATAAGAGACTTTCCGCCTTTCTCGATCTCGATAAGAATCTGCGTGCTCCCGGCATCAAGCGCATTTTCTACAAGCTCCTTTACAACGGAAGACGGCCGTTCGACAACCTCTCCGGCAGCAATTTTGTTTGAAATAATTTCAGGGAGGATTTTAATCTTCATTCATTAACTCTGCCAAAGCGTATTTGCTACAACCGGAAATCTGCTATTTATTGTCTATCCAAAATCTAATTTTGGACAATAGTGAGTTTTCAATTCGGAAATAGGCAATTTGGGGCAAGCTCAAGGAAATCAAGGAATTGCGCGGAGACGCACGCATAGTATGTCGCACAAGAAATCCCGCGGATTGACACAGAGATCGCACAAAAGGGCCATTTCCGGATGAAAACTATTTATCTTTTAAAAAATTCGCCAAGTATTCCGAATCCATGGGGGTTAAGTCAAATTTTAAACATGCTTCCTGAATAATTTCCGCACGGCTTTTGCCGGGCTCATATTTCAGAGTTTCTGAAATCCACTTTACCGCTTTTCTCAAATTTTCACCTTCCGGTTGTATGGTCATGTTTAAATTCCTTTATATAAAGGGTTCAAGGGGTCTGTGTAATAGGCTGAAGGTTTTTAGACTGAAGGCTTTTAGTAACTTCAGCCTGCTCTTTCCTGCTTTGTGCCTGCCGCAGGTCCGCCGATACGTTTGGCGGATGCCTTTGCCCCTTTGTCCCTTATTCTAATATTTCCGGTTTCCTTTTGTGAAAATCCGTAGCCTGCTCAAAATTATAAGCAGCCTT
>CAYVMK010000262.1:0-4083 GCA_964452445.1 uncultured Desulfonema sp.
AATTTCTAACTTACTAAGGAAGGAAATATCATGAGGCTTGATGCAAAAATACCGGCAGGTCCCATTGCGGAAAAATGGGACCTCCACCGTTTCGGACTGAAACTCGTCAATCCTGCAAATAAAAGAAAATATGAAATAATAGTCGTGGGAACGGGTCTTGCCGGAGGCTCGGCATCGGCATCTCTTGCCGAACTCGGGTACAATGTCAAAACATTCTGCATACAGGACAGCCCCAGGCGGGCTCACAGCATTGCAGCCCAGGGCGGCATCAATGCTTCAAAAAACTATCAGAATGACGGAGACAGCGACTGGCGACTTTTTTACGACACTGTAAAGGGCGGCGATTTCAGGGCAAGGGAAGCAAACGTTTACAGGCTTGCCCAGTTAAGCGGCAACATTATAGACCAGTGCACAGCCCAGGGTGTCCCGTTTGCGCGTGAATACGGAGGACAGCTTGCAAACAGGAGCTTCGGCGGAGCGCAGGTTTCAAGGACTTTCTATGCAAGAGGACAAACCGGGCAACAGCTTCTTCTGGGGGCATACAGCGCGCTCTCGAGACAGATTGCCGCAGGAAAAGTCAAAATGTACCCACGCAGAGAGATGCTCGATGTAGTTGTGATTGATGGTCATGCGCGGGGAATCGTAGTCCGTAATCTTGTGACGGGAGAGATTGAAAAATATTCCGCCGATGCGGTAGTCCTTGCCACCGGCGGTTATGCGAATGTATTCTTTCTTTCGACAAACGCCATGGCATCAAATGTCACTGCTACATACAGGGCATACAAAAAAGGAGCCTTTTTTGCCAACCCCTGCTTTACCCAGATTCACCCGACATGCATACCAGTGCATGGAACATACCAGTCAAAGCTCACATTAATGAGCGAAAGCTTAAGAAACGACGGACGGGTATGGGTCCCTGAAAAGCCGGGGGATAAGCGTTCACCTTCCCAGATTCCCGAATCCGAAAGAGATTATTATCTTGAAAACAAATATCCGAGTTTCGGAAACCTTGTTCCGCGGGATGTAGCCTCGCGCAACGCCAAGGAGCAGTGCGACATGGGGAAAGGGGTCGGTGAAACAGGGCTTGCGGTTTATCTCGATTTTGCAGATGCAATAAAGAGAGACGGCAGGGATGGGATAGCAAAAAAGTACGGGAATCTTTTCCAGATGTATGAAAAGATCACTGCCGAAAATCCTTATGAAACCCCGATGAAGATTTATCCCGCAGTCCATTACACAATGGGCGGGCTTTGGGTTGATTACAACCTCATGAGCACAATCGACGGTCTTTTTGTCCTGGGAGAGGCCAATTTTTCGGATCACGGCGCAAACCGTCTGGGCGCAAGCGCTCTCATGCAGGGTCTTGCGGACGGATATTTTATAATTCCCTATACGATAGGCGGATATCTTGCGGCAAACACTAAAAAGCAGATAACGACCGATCACCCTGCATTCAAAGAATCCGCAGACAGGATCGAATCCGGCGTAAAGAGACTTCTTTCCATAAAAGGCAAAAGAACGGCCGATGATTTCCACAGACAGCTTGGGAATATCATGTGGGAATACTGCGGTATGTCAAGAAACGACGAAGGCCTGAAAAAGGCAAGAAAGCTTATTCAGGACTTAAGGGGCGAGTTCCGGGAAAATGTTCTTGTTCCCGGTTCGGACAAGGACTTCAACCAGAGTCTTGAAAAGGCCGGGCGGGTCGCCGATTTTCTCGAATTCGGAGAGCTGTTGGTTACAGACGCTCTTGACCGCAGGGAATCATGCGGAGGCCATTTTAACGAAGGCTATCAGACTGAAGAGAACGAAGCAAGGCGCGACGACGAGAACTTCTGCCATGTTTCAGCGTGGGAGTACACAGGCGAAGGGAAAGAACCCGAACTTCACAAGGAGCAGCTTGTTTTTGAAAATGTCAAATTAACACAAAGGAGTTACAAGTGACAAAGACTCTCAATTTAACACTCAAGGTTTGGCGCCAGAAGGGGCCGGATTCCAGGGGAAGACTTGAGACATATAACGCAAAAGATATTTCCACAGACATGTCCTTTCTGGAAATGATCGATGTTATTAACGAGCAGCTTGCCGTCGAGGGCAAAGAGCCGATAGCTTTTGACCATGACTGCCGTGAAGGAATATGCGGCATGTGCGGAACGGTTGTAAACGGCCGCCCCCACGGTCCCGAAAGAGGAACAACCCTGTGCCAGCTCCACATGCGCCATTTTTCGGATGGCGATACGATAGTTATTGAACCATGGCGTTCAAAGGCATTTAAAATAATAAAAGACCTTGTAGTGGACCGGGGCGCTCTTGATAAAATAATACAGGCGGGAGGCTATGTTTCCGTCAATACCGGCGGAGCGCCTGATGCCAATGCAATGCCGATACCGCAGGATACGGCGGAAAAAGCAATGGATGCCGCAGCATGCATAGGGTGCGGGGCCTGCGTGGCGGCATGTCCGAATGCTTCGGCCATGCTCTTTACAAGCGCCAAGATTTCACAGCTCGCCCTTCTTCCCCAGGGAAGGCCGGAAGCTGCAAAGCGGGCCATTGCCATGGTCCGGATAATGGATGAGCTCGGATTCGGAAACTGCACGAATGAGAGGGAATGCGAGGCGGAATGCCCGAAAGAGATTTCAATAGTAAACATCGCCAGGATGAACAGGGAATTCTATAAAGCGGCATTCTTTTCAGATTTTTGACGAACTCGATAGCTGGCTTTACCTGGAGCCATCATACCTTTACTCCGGACAGCTTCCCGAACGGATTGTTGAACGGAACATTTTTCGGTCTTTCAAATTTTGCCGGTTTCTGAAAGGATTTTTTCTCATCTCTCTTTTCAGGTTTTGCTTTCCTGCCCGGATTTGTTTTCATCGAAAGCGAAATTCTTTTTCTGTCAACATCAACGTCAATGACCGTAACCGTAACCTTCTGATGCACCTTCACCAGCTCTCCCGGATCCCTGATATACCTGTCCGACAGTTCACTCACATGCACAAGGCCGTCCTGGTGAACTCCCACATCCACAAATGCTCCGAACGCCGTAACATTTGTCACAATGCCCGGAAGTCTCATTCCGACTCTCAAATCCTCTATCTTTTCAACACCGCTTTCAAAGGCAAACTCTTCGAAATCCTCCCGTGGATCACGCCCGGGCTTTGCGAGTTCTTCCATTATATCCCTTAGTGTCGGAATCCCAGCGCTTTCCGTAACATATCTGGAAATGTCGATTCCACCTCTTTTTGCAGGATCTTTTATCAGGTCTTCAACACCGCATGAAAGATCTTCCGCCATCTTATCAACAATGTGATAACTCTCGGGATGGACCGCGCTTCCGTCAAGCGGATTTTTCGCATCCCTTATTCTTAAAAAACCGGCCGACTGTTCAAAGGCCTTCGGCCCGAGACGTGGAACTTTCTTAAGCTCTTTCCTTGAATCAAAAGGCCCGTTTTCATCCCTGTACCTGACAATGTTTTTTGCAAGCTGCGGACCAAGTCCCGAAACATAGGTGAGAAGCTGTACGCTTGCCCTGTTCACATCAACCCCGACTCCGTTCACACAGCTCATTACAACATCATCAAGAGACTTCTTCAATGCAGCCTGGTCAACATCATGCTGATACTGACCCACGCCCACTGATTTAGGATCAATTTTAACAAGCTCGGAAAGGGGATCCATGAGCCTTCTTCCGATTGAAACAGAGCCTCTTACAGTCAGATCAAGATCGGGAAACTCTTCTCTCGCTATTTCCGAAGCCGAATAAATCGACGCTCCGCTCTCATTGACCATTATAACCGGAATTTTTCCCGGAAAACCGATGCTTTTGACGAATGTTTCGGTCTCCCTTCCCGCCGTCCCGTTTCCGACGGCTATCGCTTCAACTTCAAAACGTTCACAGAGATCCTTCATTTTTTTGACAGCTTCTTCAGCCCCTTTTTCAGAAAAATGAGGATATATCGTATCATGGCAAAGGAGCTTTCCCTGGCGGTCAAGGCAAACTATCTTGCATCCTGTTCTGAACCCGGGATCAATTCCCATCACCCGTTTTGCTCCGAGAGGAGGAGATAACAGCAGGTTGCGGAG
>CAYVMK010000263.1:0-4067 GCA_964452445.1 uncultured Desulfonema sp.
CGACGCTATCGGCTCGATCACTTGCATTGTTTGTGTTTGATTTTCATTAAATCCTTCGGCAATGTAATATAAACCAGAAGCTCGGAAAACATATCGTGTGTTTCTGCAACACCATCCGTATAACCTCTTTCAAGAGACGCGACTCCGTCTTTTTCGATTTCCTGCAAATCCGAAGCCTTGAATGAAAGGTCAAGGAGAGCTATGCACTCGTTCCGGAAAAATTTTATGGAATCGCCTTTTTTGCAGACAAGCACATCCGCGTCATTTAAAATTTTCAGCGCATTCCGGATGCTGAGCATCTCTTTAAGGGTAGGGCTTTTTCGCAGAACAACGTCGTCAACGGTCGTGTTATAGACAGGCAGTTCATTGTCCAGGACAAGTATCTTTTTTATGTCATTTGCGGTATCCTGCACGAAGAGCTCAAGATCCCTCTCTTTTCTTGTCTGATAGACGCTCATTTCAAGCATTTTGCGCATTGTTTCTTTATCAACCTTGCGCCCGCTATCAGGCGGTCCGATAGAATCGAGCACTTTCCCGGCCATCTTGTCAATCCTGATCTTTTTTAAAAGATTTTCTTTAAAAGACATCGGCGCTCCCTTTCATTTCCCTATATTAATTATTTTAATTTTAACACAAAAGGGAATTTAAGTAAATTAAAGCTTTATTAACATGCTTGACCTCGGGTTGATTTTTTGTATAGTATTAAAATCATTTTTCAAACAGGAGTGTGAGAATGTCAGAACATGTTAAATTGATTTACGACGGGAAGACATACGAGTTGCCGGTGATCACCGGCTCAGAAGGCGAAAAAGCTATTGATATTTCCGCTCTCAGGCAGACAACAGGATTAATTACTCTCGATCCGGGTTTTGCCAATACCGGGAGTTGTGTGAGCACGATTACTTTCATGGACGGTGAGAAGGGTGTTCTCCGCTACAGGGGAATACCGGTTGAGCAGCTCGCGGAATACTCGATATTTACAGAAACAACATATCTTCTGATAAACGGGGTATTGCCCACAAGAAAACAGCTCAACCAGTTCTCCATCCTGCTGAACGACAACTCTCTCATACACGAGGACATGCAGTCGTTTTTCCAGAGCTTTCCCAGGGCTTCTCATCCTATGGGAATTCTCTCTTCAATGGTTACCGCCCTTAGAAGCTTTTATCCGGAGATAAAAATTACGGAAGAAGAGATCAATTTGATGGTGACGCGGCTTCTTTCCAAATTACGCACACTTGCTGCAATGTCATACAAGATATCGAGGGGGCACAAGGTGGTTTATCCTCGCCCCGACCTCTCCTACTGCGCCAATTTTCTTAATATGATGTTTGACAGCCCGGTCAAACCCTATCAGATTGATGAGGATCAGGTCAGGGCATTGAATGTTTTATGGATTCTCCATGCGGATCATGAACAGAACTGTTCAACTTCAACAGTAAGGATGGTCGGAAGCGGAAGGGTAAATCTTTATGCCGCCATCTCAGCCGGGATTGCGGCTCTGTGGGGTCCGCTGCACGGTGGGGCAAATCAAGCTGTGATAGAGATGCTTACAAAGATAAAGGAAGATGACGGCGGGAATGTGGCAAAAGCGGTTGAAAGGGCAAAGGATAAAAATGATCCCTTCAGGCTTATGGGGTTCGGCCACAGGGTTTATAAGACTTATGACCCGAGAGCAAAAATCATGAAAAAGACATGTGACGGAGTTCTTGAGAAGCTTAAAATAAGCGATCCCCTGCTCGATATTGCAAAGCAACTGGAGGAGGTCGCGTTAAAAGACAATTATTTTATTGATCATAATCTGTACCCGAACATAGATTTCTACAGCGGAATTGTGCTCCGGGCACTTGGAATACCTACCAATATGTTCACTGTCATGTTTGCAATAGGGAGACTTCCCGGATGGATAGCGCAGTGGAAAGAGAGCGCAGATGACCCGAACTGGAGATTAAGCCGCCCGCGTCAGGTATATGCCGGCCCTTCCCTTACAGATTATATTCCTATAGAAGACCGTTAAAAATCCCCAAGCGGCCTTGCAAAGGTATATTTTGCAGGGGCAACCACCATCTGGTCCCATGCCGTTCCGATATTTCCGCCGAGAGCCGAGAATGGAGAGGAAAGAACAAAGAAAGTATAGCCTGCAATAAGGCCGACAATTCCAACCGGCCTTAAAATTACGAAATCGGCAACCATTGCCCCCGCGTCAGGGGCTTCTTTCCGGATTTGTTCCTGGGCAAGAACCTCCGAACCAAGAGGGATAATCAGAAGCGCAGCGATTGTAAAAAGCGCGATCGATTTTTTAAATATCATATACATGAGAATTCCTCCTTTCCTTTTAATTCATATTATCATAAACTGAACTGCAATAGCAAGCGCATTACCGCGAGCTGACATTGACGTATATAATTATTCCTTATCATGCTATATTTTAACAGCATTTATAAATATTGAAAAGGGTAAAATGGTGAAAAGCCCTAAATATGTTGATGTTGCCGTGGCTTTGCCGGTTTACGGCTTATACACATATATTGTTCCTGAAGGCATGGCTGACATTTCATTGCCGGGGAAAAGGGTGCTTGTTCCGTTCGGGCAGCGCAGAGTAACCGGATATGTTCTTTGCGAGATCGAACGGGAAAATGAAGTTAAAGATGATAAAGAAATAAAGGCTATTATAGATGTTCTTGACGAAAGGCCTCTTTTTCAGCCTTCAATGGTTCCCTTCTTTGAATGGATTTCGGATTATTACATCCATCCTGTAGGTGAAGTCATAAAAACAGCCCTTCCCGGCGGCCTGAATCTTTGTGAAATTGTAAATTATGCGATTACGGATAAGGGAAAAGAGACAACGGGTGGAAAGCAGGCAGCGCCTTTTGAAGAAAGAGTTTTAAGCCTGCTTGGAAAATGCCCAATGAGCGTCAAAGAATTGCGCAGGGAAATGAATGGTAATATTTCCGGGGCGCTTCTTTATTCAATGGAAAAACGGGAATTGATAGAGAAGATAAAAGAGATAAAGCCGGGAAAGACAAAAATCATTACGGAATCTTATATTTCCTTGTCCGGGGGCTGTTTTCCTTCCGGCAAAATTTCGAAGTCGCGGGAAAAGGTTATAGATTGTCTTAAATCATACGGAGAACTTTCGCTAAAGCGTCTGAAAGAGTTTGTGCCCGGCGCTTCAAGAACAGTTAGATCTCTTGAAGATGAGGGTTATATAACTTCTTCCCGCAAACCGGTTTACCGGGATCCCTTTGGAGAAACCATAAACCCGGATATTGCGCCTTGTTTAACCTCGGAGCAAAAAAAAGTAATTTCTGAAACCGGGAGCTTTTTAGGGAAAGGATTCGCTCCTTTTCTTTTAACAGGCGTAACCGGGAGCGGCAAAACGGAAGTCTATATGCAGCTTGCTTCTTTTGCCGTAAAGCAGGGGTTTGGCGTCATGGTTCTTGTGCCTGAAATAGCCCTTATATCCCAGATGGAAAGACGGTTCAGGGCGCGTTTCGGCGAATGCGTGGCGATTCTGCACAGCGGTCTTTCAGCCGGAGAAAAATTTGATCAATGGATCAGGATTGCCGACAAAAAAACCCCGGTTGTGATAGGCGCAAGATCCGCCATATTTGCGCCGCTCTGCAATACCGGCATTATAATTGTCGATGAAGAGCATGATTCTTCATATAAGCAGGAAGGGGGCCTTAAATATAACGCGAGAGATCTTGCTGTGGTCAGGGCAAAGCTTGAAAACTGCATTGTGCTTCTCGGCTCTGCAACTCCTTCCGTTCAGTCTTACCATAATGTTTCATTAAAAAAATTTTCAGAAGTTACTTTGACAAAGCGGGTTGAAGACAGGATGCTGCCCGAAATAACCGTTGTTGATTTGAAGAAAAACCGCGACAGCCGGGGAATAAGACGGTATTTTTCGGAGGAGCTTATTTACCGCATGAAAGAAACACTGTCCCGCAAAGAGCAGGTTCTCCTGTTTTTAAACCGCAGGGGCTTTTCAGGCTTTCCTGTCTGCGGAACATGCGGAGAGGCGGTGAGGTGCAAAAACTGCGATATTTCTCTGACTCTTCACA
>CAYVMK010000264.1:0-4009 GCA_964452445.1 uncultured Desulfonema sp.
TTAAAGAGCGCCTCCTCGCTGAAATGCTTTCCCATAATTTGAAGCCCTATAGGAAGCCCGCCTGATGAGAACCCGCAGGGGACCGACATTCCTGGAATTCCGGCAAGGTTTGCTGAAAGCGTAAAAATATCCGACAAATACATTGTAAGGGGATCGTCCGCCTTCTCTCCTATTTTAAATGCCGGGGTCGGGGCTACAGGAGAAAGAATTACGTCGCAGATTTCAAACGCCTTCTTAAAATCTTCAATTATAAGGGTGCGCACCTGGGATGCCTTTTTGTAGTAAGCATCATAATATCCGGCCGAAAGGCAATATGTCCCGATAATTATCCGCCGCTTTACTTCGGACCCGAAACCTTTCGATCTCGTACTCCTGTACATATCCATGAGATTCTTTCTCTCTTTATCCCTGAAACCGTATTTCACACCATCAAAACGGGCAAGGTTGGAACTCGCTTCTGAAGGGGCGATAACATAATATGCCGGCACTGCATACCCGGTGTTTGGAAGTGAAACCTCAACGCATTTCCCGCCAAGCTTCTCCATCACCTTTCTCGCATTCATCACCGCTGATGAAACTTCAGGGTCGAGGCCCTGCGCAGAGTCATATTCTTTTGGAATACCGATTTTTACTCCTTCCAGCCCTTCGGTCAAAAAAGAAGAATAATCCGGAACATCCCTCGGAACAGAGGTCGAATCCGACGGATCATAACCTGCAACTGCTCCGGCAAGGATAGCGCAATCGGTGACATCTTTGGCAAGAGGGCCGATCTGATCCAGCGAAGAAGCAAAGGCAACCAGCCCGAAGCGTGAAACTCTCCCGTATGTCGGTTTCAGTCCCACAACCCCGCAGTGGGATGCCGGCTGGCGGATAGAGCCGCCCGTATCCGAGCCAAGGGATCCAAGGCACATGTCCGCTGCAACAGCCGCTGCCGACCCTCCGCTCGAACCGCCGGGAATCCTGGTCAAATCCCATGGATTGCGAGTGAGCTTGATGCCGGAATTTTCGGTTGATGAACCCATTGCAAACTCATCCATATTCAGTTTGCCGAGTATAACCGCTCCTGCATTTTTCAGCTTGGATATTACCGCAGCATCATACGGAGGAATAAAATTATCCAGAATTTTGGAAGCGCACGTTGTGCGGATTCCCTTTGTGCATATGAGATCTTTTACGGCAACAGGAATTCCGGTAAGAACTGAAATATCTCCTTTAGCTATAGCTTTGTCTGCAAGCTTTGCTTCCTTGATTGCCGATTCGCCTGCGACGGTAATAAATGCGCCTATCTTATCATCAACTGCAGCTATGCGATCAAGAACCGATCCGGTCAGTTCCTGTGAAGATATCTCTCTTTTTTTCAGCAGTTCATGAGCTTCGTATATGGTAAGTTCATAAAGTTTCATATTTTCTGTTTTCTTCTCATTTCATTAATAGTCTTCGTGCCCTTCGTGGTTTTTAAATTACCTGAATTCCTGTCTGTTTTTTACCCCACAACCTTTGGAACCACGAAATTGCCGTTCTCTCTCTCAGGAGCGTTCTCAAGGAGAGCATCCCGGCCAACATCCTGTTTTTCCTCGTCATTCCTGAAAACATTTGTCAGGAAAATCGCATTAGAAGTCGGCTGAACGCCTTCTGTGTTTACATTATTTAATGTCTCGACATACCTTAATATACCATCTATCTGAACGGCAAATTTCCGGATCGAATCTTCATCCATTTCAAGGCGTGCCAGATTCGCCACGTGTATAATGTCATCTCTTGTTATTTTCATAATTATATGTCCTGCTAAAGGGTTCAAAGAGTTTGCATAATAGGCTGAAGACTTTTAGTAACTTCAGCCTTCGGCCTTCAGCCTGCTCTTTCCTGCTTTGTGCCTCTGTGCCTTTGTCCCTTATTTTGTTACAATTATTCCCTTGATCTTATCCTTCCCGAGCCTTGCAAGAACGGTCTCGGCCTCACTTTTTTCTCTGAACTCTCCTATCCTTACCCTGTGCCAGGTTCCTTTTCCCGGAACTTCTCCTGAAGATCTGTATGCCGGGTATCCTTTTTTAACAAGGTCGACCACTATCTTATCTGCACTTTCCTGATCTTTAACAGAAGCGATCTGTACCGTATAAACCGGACCCTTCGCAGCAATTTCCGGCAAAGCCGGCTCCGGGGATTTTAATGGTTTTGTTTCGGCAGGCGCTATAGCTTTTTCATTTGCCTTCGCAACCTTAGGCCCTTTTACCTGAGCATCTTTTACCTGAATTTCTTTCACAGGAACTTCCTTTTGCGGAACAGGTAAAGGAAGGATTTCCTGTTTCGGAGCCGCTCCCATGTTAATATTTTCCTGCGACTCTTTCGTGCTTTTCAGATCTTCATAAAATCCCAGGGCCTGCTTTCCGTCGGGAGAAACCTGGTCAGATGGAGCTGCTGCTTCCACTGCCTTTTTTTCTTCCTTTTCTTTCTCAACTGCGGCCTTCAATTCATTCAAAAGGTCCTTTTTGAGTTTATCGACATCAAACTGAACGGGCGCAGTTCCTCTCCCGACCAGAATCCCAAGCACAAACATCCAGCTACAGACAAACAGGACAATAACAAGCCAGCCGGCGGCCTTTTTCCGTGTCAGCTCGATAAACGGTTTTTTCCCGGCAGGCGGGCTGATTTCGTTTTCCATCATCAATCTGTTTCTTCCATCCATTTCGTGATCCTTGGTTCGTAAATCGTTAGAGCGTAAGTCGCTAATGGTTTTTTCTCCTTGTGCTTTATGTCTTATGCCTTTTCGCTTTGTGCCTCTGTGCCTGTTTTCCAATCACATTTTTTCCGGAGCGCTTACACCAAGAAGTTTGAGCCCGTTTCTTATTACTTTTTTTATCCCAAGCACAAGACACAGCCTGCCTTCCGTTATTCCCGGATCATCTGAAAGAACCCTGTGTTTATTATAATAGCTGTGAAAGGTTGCGGCAAGATTCATAAGATAATAAGTTATGCGGTGCGGCTCAAGAAGCTCCGCGGCGGATCTCACGGCTTCCGGATAAGCGGACAGAGTTTTAAGAATCCGGATCTCTTCCGCCTCTTTCAAAACCGCAATATGCTTATCCCATTTAATATTTTTTACCCCCTGTTCTTCTCCTTTTCGAATTATGCTTGAAATTCTTGCATGAACATACTGGACATAATAAACAGGATTGTCGTTCGATTTTTTCTTTGCAAGTTCGAGATCAAAATCAAGATGGCTTTCATAATGGCGGGTTAAAAATATGAATCTTGCCGCATCAGTTCCTACCTCGTTTATCACATCCTTCAGAGTCACAAACTTACCCGACCTTGTGGACATGGCTACAGGTTCACCGCTCCGCAACAGGTTTACAAGCTGGATCATGATGACATGGAACTGATCCTTTCTCCGGCCAAATGCCTCAATCGAAGCGAAAAGCCGCGGGATATAACCATGGTGGTCAGCTCCCCATACATCAATAACACGTTCAAATCCGCGGCCGAATTTATCAACATGATATGCAATATCCGAAGCAAAGTATGTTGTAAGACCACTGCTTCTTATAACGACACGATCCTTTTCATCGCCATATCCCGAAGTCCTGAACCAGTGCGCTCCGTCCTTTTCATATATGATATGACGGTTTTTAAAATCATTGATTACCGAGTCAACTTTTCCAGAATCAAATAGGCTCTGCTCACTGTACCAGTTGTCGAATTTCACGCCGAAAAGCTCAAGAT
This sequence comes from uncultured Desulfonema sp., assembly GCA_964452445.1. Taxonomy (GTDB): domain Bacteria; phylum Desulfobacterota; class Desulfobacteria; order Desulfobacterales; family RPRI01; genus RPRI01. The sequence goes on from CAYVMK010000264.1 coordinate 3,721, forward strand.
CGTCCCTTATGCCTGCAAGTATCTCCGCCGCTGCGACACGCGCGCAAAACATTACAGCTTTTTCTTCCGGCTCATCAAGGAGACTCCCGCCCTTATCCTCTTTTATCTTTAAAGCCATATCGATTATATAATCGCCCTGATAGCAGTCTCCCGGAAATTCAACTTTTTCTCCAAAGAGTTCCAGATAGCGCAGATACACGGAGCGCCCCAGCGTGCTTATTTGTCTTCCCGAGTCGTTTATGTAATATTCCCGCGGCACGGCATAGCCGCAATATGCAAGAAAGTTTTC
>CAYVMK010000265.1:0-3991 GCA_964452445.1 uncultured Desulfonema sp.
GCGGGAGGATAATGCCGATCTGCGGCTTATGGAGGCAGGACATGATCTCGGGCTAATCGATAATGAGACGATAAAAGATCTCAATGAAAGAAAAAAACAGATAGCAGGCGAGATAAAAAGGATCAAAAGCATCGTTATAAAGCCGTCGAAAGAAGTAAATGCTTATCTTGTGAGCTGCGGGACAAATCAGATAAACAACGGAATTCATCTCGACCAGCTTTTGAAAAGAAACGAGCTCGATTACAGCGCTGTTTCAACCCTTGCCGGGGGTTGTGATAATATCGGTAAGAGGGTCGCAAAACAGGTTGAGATCGGGATCAAATATGAGGGTTATATTGAAAGGCAGCTTAAAGAGATTGAAAAATTCCGGAATCTTGAGAAAATAAGGATTCCGGAGATCTTCGATTTTTCAAAGGTTCACGGATTATCAAACGAGCTTAAAGAAAAACTTGCTCTGGTCAGGCCTGCGTCTCTTGGCCAGGCTTCACGGATTGACGGCATGACTCCTGCCGCCGTTTCGGTGCTTATGATAACCCTGAAAGCCGTTGAAAGAGCTCCTTCGCGTATTGGTGAACAGCGGACAGTCAAGAGTGAATAGCAAGGGGCAAAGGCACAGAGGTACAAAGGCACAAAGTGAAAAGAAATGAATAGTGAAAGGTAAAAAATATGGATTTTCAACGAAACCATCAGGATTGAAGGACTCGTAAAAAGTACAATTTTTTACCACGAAGATCACGAAGGAGGGAAAAAATATATAATCTTTTCAGCTTCGTCAGCTTCGTCAGCTTCGTGTTCTTCGTGATTTTATAAAATTATTACGCTTTTACGACTTTTTACGAAGCCATAAAGAGCATAACAATGAGAAGAAAGAGGATTTAATATGCCTGAAACAGATTACTACAAGTTGCTTGGCGTGAGCGAGAACGCTTCTGAAGACGAGATAAAAAAGGCTTACAGGAAGCTTGCGATGAAATACCATCCTGATCATGCCAGGGATGATAAGAGCGCCGAGGAAAAATTCAAGAAAATCAGCGAAGCGTACGCAGTCCTGAGCGACAAGGAGAAGCGCAAACAATACGATGAATTCGGTTCGTCCGGGTTCCACCAGAAATATTCACAGGAAGATATTTTCAGAGACTTTGATTTGGGAGATATCTTGAGAGAATTCGGTTTCGGCGGCGGGGCTTATACGGGAAGGGGCGGCGGAATGCGCTTTTCATCCGGAGGTTCCCCTTTCGGAGGCTATTCCGGGCAGAGGGAGCAGGTTAAAGGCCAGGACCTGATTTATGAACTTCCCTTGACATTGGAAGAGGTTACTACCGGCACAACAAAGGTTATAAGCTTCAGGCATGACAGGCGTTCTGAAAAAATTACAGTTAAAATACCTAAGGGAATGATAACCGGAAAGAAACTGCGTCTTCCCGGAAAAGGCGAGCAGAGCCCTTACGGCGGACCTCCCGGTGATCTTTATATTCAGGCGAAGCTGACTGATGATCCTGTTTATACCGCAAAGGAGCATGATTTGTATGTGGAAAGGGAGATCAGGCTGACCGAGGCTATCCTGGGAACGAAAATATCGATACCGACACTTGAAGGCAAAGAGCTGAGCCTCAAAATTCCCCCGGGAACGAGGCAGGGAACCAAACTGCGCCTTCCCGGCCACGGCCTTCCCCACATGCAGGGAAAAAAAAGGGGGGACCTTTATGTTTCTATCCACATTGATATACCGCATAATTTGAATGCGGAGCAAAAGATGCTGATGGAAAAACTGGCCGCATCCGGTTTGTAACGAATTAAATTAATTGACAAGAAATTCTGTTAATTGTATTTTCACATAAGTTTTATGTGCTTTTGTGCCTCAGGCGGTTTACTTTTACAGCAGTCATGCTTTGATGAAATCATAAAAAGTCAATATTCAGACGGCAAAGCAAAAAGCTTATTATGCAAGGCGCGCGAATCTTGAGGAATGAAGCGTACATACTGGTACGCTGCAATGACGAAAGATGAAGCGCAACACAGCAGAATGACTTTTTACGAAGCCGTCATGCTTTGAGCTTATATATGCCGGAACTTATTCCTGTTATAAAAAAAGATGAGATTGACTCAAAAGTTGCGGAAGTTGCCCGCAGGATTTCAAATGATTATAAAGATTCCGAACTGATTCTTGTGGGTATATTAAAAGGCGCTTTCGTATTCATGTCCGACCTGATGAGGCGCCTTACGATTCCGGTTCAGGTCGATTTTATCTGCGCCTCCAGTTACGGTTCGGAAACTTCCACATGCGGCAATATAAAATTGACCAAAGAGCTCGGTATTGATATATACAGCAAGGACGTTCTTGTTGTTGAAGATATAATAGATACCGGTCTGACTCTCGCGTATCTTATTGAATATTTAAAATCTTTCGGCCCAAAGAGCATAAGCGTCTGCGCTATGCTTGATAAACGTGAACGGCGCAGGGCCGATATTAAAATAGACTATTCATGCCATGTTGTTGGAGACGGTTTTCTCGTCGGCTATGGCCTTGATTATGCGGAAAACTATAGGAATTTACCGGAAATTTACCACCTCAAACTTTAGGCAGGGGGTATGCCATGTTAGTTACCTGTACGGAATGTAATACCAGTTTCACAATGGAGGACAGGGGAATAAAAAAGTCGGGTTCAAAAGTCAGGTGTTCCCGCTGCAAAAATATTTTCGTGGTATATCCTCCTGAATCTTATTCAACTCCGGAGATTCCGAAAGATTTTAAGGAAGAGTTTGATGCGTTGGACTCCGGGTCTGGTAAAGAAGATCTTCCCGAAGGGGAAGAGATTGATTTTGACGAACTGGACAAGATGCTCGAAGCAGATGAAGAACTGAAACTGGAGGAAGCGCCGGAAGTCGTGGAAGAAGAGCCTGCTTTGCCCGGGGTTGGGAATATCGATTTTTCCGAGCTTGAGAAAGCGCTTGACATGGATGAATCTTTGAAGGCTGTTGAAATCGGGGGAACCGGGAAAAAAGAGGATAAGGCTGAAGAAGAAGGGCTCGACCTTGATGAACTCGACGAGGCCCTGGGGATGGATGAAGACCTGGAACCGGAAGAAGTTACTGAAGTAATGGAAGAAGAGCCGGCTTTGCGGGAGGATGGAGATATCGGCCTTTTCGGGCTTGAGAAAGCGCCCGATACGGATGAGTCTCCGAAGGCCGGGAAGACTCCCGATACGGAAGAGCTTGTATTTGATGAATTGGATAAGATGTTCGGAACAGATGATGAGCAGGCAGGGAAGGGAGTTCCGGAAAGCGGTGAGAAAGAGACTGCAGTATCCGAATCCGGGGATTTTGATTTTTCCGAGCTTGAGAAAGAGCTTGATATGGATGAATCTCCGAAGTCCGTAGCGGCTGCCGAAGCCGGGAAGGGATCTCTGCCCGGTGAAGAAGATCTTGACTTTTCGGATTTGGATAAGCTTCTTGATACGGGAAAAACACCTGGGGCAGAGGCGGTTGCGGTGAAAGAGGAAAAAGAGTCCGGATTTTTCGATACCGAAGATATCGATTTTTCAGATCTTGAAAAGATGCTTGAAACCGGTGAGATAAAACTTGATGAGATAGGGTTGGAGAAGAAGGGCGGCAAAAACATGCCCGGTGACGGTGAAGCGTTTGACACTTCAGATCTGGAAACCGCCATTGAAAAATCCGAGTATGACGGCATTGAGGAGGTAGAAGAAGACCCCGAGGAATTGGCGCTTGATTTTGAGCCTAAAAAGGATGATATCCTTTCTAAAATAGAAGATGTGGAAGAAATCGACTTTTCAGATCTGGAAGATATGGATGTTTCCGGAGAAGCGGTAAAAACGCCGGAAACACAGGATGTGGAGGCCGAAGAGCTTGACTTTGATTTTGATCTCGAAGAGGAGACTGCCGGCAGGAAGTGTGAAGCTGAAGAGGCTGCCGATCTTGATTTCTCAGATCTGGACAATATCCCAGTGGAAGAAAAACCGGGCGGGGACAA
>CAYVMK010000266.1:0-3972 GCA_964452445.1 uncultured Desulfonema sp.
TGTGTTGGGTGTGTATGGTGGGGGTTTTGAGGCTGATTTGCGGCAAGGACGTTGCCAGGTTTGGGTTGACGATAAAACAGGGATTGCCGTTCCTTTCTCCTCAGAGCAGGAAGAACAAATTACCGATGCCCTTAAAGGTCACAGAACCCATCGACTTCAAATTAAAGGGAAGGGCGCGTTTTCTTCACAAGGCAAGCCCCTCCGGATTGATGAAGTTGAGGAATTAAAAATACAACCAATAGGAGAACCTGTTTATGATTCTTCAGCCCGACCAATTGAAGATATTTTAGCAGAATTGGCCAGCGAAATACCGATAGAGGAATGGAAAAAATTGCCGACAGACCTAACGGATAATCTGGATCGATATCTATACGGGAGACCTAAATCATGATGACCGTATTCGTAGATACTCAGTATTGGATTGCAGTAACCCGTCCAAATGATCCTTGGGCAGTAAGCGCAAAGGAGGCAAACTCTACTTTAGAAAACCCTTTTCTTATTACAACAGATGAAGTCTTGGTTGAATTTTTAAATGCCTTGGCGAGTGGCGGAGAACATTTGCGGCTTACAGCAACCAAAATGGTGGGGGCCATTTTGGATAATCCTAATGTAAGAGTGATTCCCCAATCTCGAGATTCTTTCCTGAGAGGGATGGATTTTTATAAAAACCGACTTGATAAAGCATATAGTCTGACTGATTGCGTTTCCATAAACACCATGAAAGATAAGGAGATATTTAAAGTTTTAACCAATGATCATCACTTTGAACAGGAAGGATATGAGATTTTAATGAAAAAGGAACAAGAAAAGAATGTATAATTCTTTTGATCCTTCAATTTTTAAAGCCTATCGGGATTGGGTAAATTCTGGATTCCGCACTCCGGCAGTGCCCGACCGGGTACGTGACTATCTTATGCACTTAGCCGTTGAAGCTCCTGCGGGTAAGTATCTGGCCCTCTGGCCGCATCAACAACAAGCCGTTTTGCGATCAATTTTTTCCAATGAAATTTTGAAACCTCATGATTCCGGATGGAAAAACCTGCTCCTGAATGTGGTTACCGGCGGGGGAAAAACCACGATCATTGCATCGATCATGGCGTATCTGCGGGTATGTCATGATGTCCGGTCCTTTCTGCTCATTTCTCCAAACACCATAGTGCGGGAGCGATTGCGCACGGATTTTGAAAAACCGAGCCGGGATGATTCTGTCTGGAAGCGCTTCAATCTATTTCCTCCTGAATTCGCTCATTATGTTCACGATATGACACTCCATGTGCTTGAGCCGGGGGCAGGAAGCGCCGGTATCCGAAGCGCCGCTGTAACGCTTGGCAATATCCATCAGCTTTATACATCAAGCACACAAGGATCGGAAAATCTCGGAGTTATTTTGAATCACCTTGGCCGAATTGCCGTATTCAACGACGAAGCACACAACACGGTTGCGCCAAAATACGATGAAATTCTTGATCTAATGTCACAATCCGGAAAGACGGTTTTGCGCGTGGACACAACGGCCACACCAGATCGTGCGGACGGCGAGACGCCACGCAGCCGAATGATATATTTTTACGGCATTAAAGAGGCAGTTAAAGATGGAATTGTCAAGACGGTTTATGTATGTCAGCCAAACATCAAGACGGTTGAACTTACATATACGGATACCGAGACGGGCCAAGTTGTCCGTGTTGAAGAAGTGCCGTGGGAAGAAATCGACGCCAGGCAGATTCCGGCGACAAAGTGGGTGACAAGCCCAAAACCATTGCGCCAGCAATTGGAAATGGCGAAGCGACGATGGGTTGAACAAGTCAAGCGGGCCGGGGGCAAAGTTGTTGAATCGGCGGAGAACGCGAAAATTGGCGGTCAAGCAAAATGGCGACGCTTCGAGACGCAGGAAGGCGGACGTTATCGGCCTATCCTCTTCGTCGTCGCGGTCAGCATCAAAGACGCCTACAACGCGAAACGGGTCCTTGAGGAAGAACTTGGCCTCAAGACATTTGTTATTGCCTCAAAGGACGAGGAGGCAACGGACATCAGCCCTGAACAACGAAAAGCAGAGCTCGAAGTCGCCATGACCATCGGGACGGAGGCAGATAAAGAGCGGCACAACGCGGTTGTGAGTGTGCTCATGTTGCGCGAGGGCTGGGATGTGAAGGCGGTTTCTGTCATTGCGCTGCTTCGCAAGTTTTCGTCGAAAGTGTACGGCCAGCAGGTTATCGGACGCGGTTTGCGCCGAGTTTTCCCATGCAAAGCAGACGAGAAGGAACGGCTGATCGTGGTTGACCATCCGAAGCTCGATCATGAGTGGCTGTGGCATATGATAGACGCTTATGTGAAGACGGATGTAGGGATTCAAGAAGAACTTGACCTGGATGAGGGGCTTGAAACGCCTGAAGAAGTGGATGTTGCTGGAGATGCCATAGAGATTCCCGAACCTCAGGACGAAGGTAACGAAATCGAACTTCCTGAACCGGAAAATTTTGATGAAAAACTCTTGGGGCAGGATTGGCATGAGTATCTTGCTGACGTTCAGTATCCCCGCGAGCATGTCACCGTGACCAGGGAGGAACGAGTAGGCGAGAGTGAACGCGACTTGACCGGGACAGGATTCGTGACAACAGTTGCTTACCCGGAAACCGAGAAACAATCTCAAAACGAATTTGTCCCGCCAAAAGGAACCATTTCCATTGAACAACGGCAAAAGGAACTCTGCGACCAGATATTTGATTTGACCGTTGAAGTCTTGTTCAACAATGGATTGCCCATGAGCGGCAGGGCGATGATTTACAAGGTACTTCTATGGCATGTAAGCGATAAATTTCTCGGCGGTCAAACAATAGGACAATGCTGCACAGAGTCACAGCTTCTTTTTCTGCAAGACAGCCTGCACTATGTACGCCGGATTATTGACCGGCGAGAACTTTTAAAAGCAATTCTCGACAAGCCTCAAGAACTATGAGCGAAAAAGGTATTTTACAAGATATCAAACGCGGAACACGCGGTAGCGAGCCCTACGATTCAGCATGGGAACACGACTACATGCTTGTGCTTGATTCTGACGAGACAGTCCGGCGCTGGGAGCGTTGCCGGTCTCTGCGGATACCTTATATAAAGACGGACGGGAAAAACGGATTTTATAACCCTGATTTTATTGTTGAACGTTCTGACGGTAAGAAAGAGTTGCACGAGGTCAAAGGAAGTCATCTCCTGGACGATAATACAAAGCAAAAACTGGCGGCAGGGGATGAATTCTGCCGGAAAAGAGGCATGCTTTTCAAAGTTATTACAAGGCGGCGATAATGGCGCGGTATCATCATGGCTGGTCGAAAGGATGGAAAAAAAGCACTAGGGGAGCTTCCGGGGAATGGTTCGATTCCAACTGGGAGCTTCAGTACATGGACGAACTCGACCGCGACCCAATGGTCTTGAAATGGACGAAACACCACGATATAAAAATTCCATATAGCAAATGGTGGGGTGGGCACGGGCGATATGAGCCTGATTTTCTTGTTGAAATAGCAGGCGGAGAGAAAGAACTCCGGGAGGTCAAGGGCGAGCACCTTTTCAAAGATAAAAACACAGCAATAAAGCTCAAAGCAGGGGAAGCCTTCTGCCGACAGCGCGGCATGAAGTTTCGCGTTGTAACCAAATCGAATGTTGATCCAGAATTATGGATGCCTGAAAAACATATCAGAATTGAAGATACATCTCCGAGCCTCCATATTTTAAAAGAAGATAAACCATCTGGTTGTCTAAGTGTGATTGCTGTATTTGCAGCCGTCATCATTTTTTTTGTTTGGATGATGGCACCGTAAAGGGCAAATCCGCTCTTATCATTTGTTTGTATATTAGAATGTGTATTCGAAACAAAAGACAAGAAGTCATCCGCTATGGTTCGCCAATAACTTGCAAGATCACTGTATGAAGGAAATAATGGCCAAGTTCATGTGCAAATGAAAACCCCATACGATTGGC
>CAYVMK010000267.1:0-3969 GCA_964452445.1 uncultured Desulfonema sp.
TTGTGAAAATGGCCATTTTGGGACTTTTTGCGAGATTGTCATATTTGTAAAAATTCCATTTTGTTCGACCGCTGATTGCATTTTCCCTTCCGGCATTGTAGTGTTTTAACAGTGAACCGAAACAGCGAGCGCAATCCCCAGACGAAGGCCCCGCCAATCAGTATGGCTGGCCGACTTGCGGCGGGGTTAGCAAGCGAATTAAAAACAGACACTATTACTACCCTGCGGTCGATTCCGCCTCAGGTTGACCGATGCTTGCAGCGGGAATCTTCAATTGGAAATAATATATGGTGAATGGTGAATGAAAAAAATTAGAGGTAAAAAGTTCGAAAAACCGGAAACCATAAACCGGAGTTTAATGATATGGATACCGGTAAGCCGACGGTAAGTGTAGTCATACCGACATATAACAGGGGATGGATTTTAAAAGAAGCCATAGATTCCGTTCTATCCCAGAATTGTGAAGGTTTTGAACTTATTGTGGTGGATGACGGTTCGACCGATAATACGCAGGAGATACTTTATTCTTACCGGGACAAAATAAAAGGCATAAGGCAGAAAAATAAGGGCGTCAGCGCGGCAAGAAACAAAGGGATCGTCTCATCATCCGGAACTTACATAGCCTTTCTTGATTCGGACGATCTATGGCTTCCCGGGAAACTGGAAACGCAGCTTGAATTTTTCAGGAACAACCCGGATGCCCTTATATGCCAGACAGAGGAGATCTGGGTAAGAAACGGGCGAAGGGTGAATCCGGGGAAAAGACATAAAAAGGTATCGGGATTCTTTTTTGAAAAATCTCTTGAACTTTGCATGGTAAGCCCGTCCGCCGTCATGATCAGGAGGGACCTGTTCAATACGTCCGGCCTTTTTGATGAAACGCTTCCAGCATGTGAAGATTATGACATATGGCTAAGGATAAATTGCAGGTATCCGATACATCTTATAGATACTCCCTTTATAGTAAAAAGAGGCGGGCACAAAGATCAGCTTTCCCGAATGCATTCTCTCGATAAGTACAGGATACGGTCAATAAAAAAACTCCTTGAAGGCGATCTGCTGTCCGAAGATCAGCGAAAGCTTGCAATAAAAGCTATGACGGGGAAATGCCTTGTTTATGCCGAAGGCTGCCGGAAAAGAGGGCGCAAAGACGAAGCCCTTGATTATATGAAACTTGCAGAAGTCTGCCCAATATCCGGTAGTCTTCCCGTCAGTTAAAAAACAGTTTCAAATCAAAAGCGGTTCTGAAGCCCCATCGGATCCTTAAACTCGGCAGCAGGGTTGAATCGTATTTTCTTCTCGCCCCTCTGGTCGACATATTTCATGATCTCAAGGTCGACTTTGACCGAAACGTCGACGCCCGCTTTCGTGAGAAGCTGTCGCAGGTATGCTTCCGATTTTACGGCAAAGGCAACGGCATCTCCTAAAATTCGCATGCCTTCCGTGGGATTGTGAAATCCTACCGAGTTTTCTGCTCCCATAAAAAGGCTTCGGTAAAATGCCTCTTCATAATAATCTTTTGCTTTGTTGTAGAGTTCCTGGTTGATGGGTTTGCCTTCGTCCCTGGCTTTGTGCGTGATTTCAAACAGCTTTGCAACCGTGGCGGTAGCGTATCCGCAGCGAATCATCAGAGAAACAGTCCGGTCCTGAATTGCAAAGACACGCTCCTTCAACCATGCTGGATTTGCGGCATGGCATTGCTGGCAGGCCCGCATTTCGTTCTGGATCGGACTCATCACACGGTGATCAGAAATTTTATATACGCCTGCCTTGGTATAAGGCATATGGCAGTCCGCACATGATGCCCCGGCCTTGAAATGAGAGCTGTTGTTGGTAAAAAATTCAAATTCGGGATGGCGGATGAACCCCATTTTGAATCCGGTGACGTTTTGTTTCCATTCCTTGACCGTCTCATCGCTGCGGATTTTTTTAATTATATCCTCAACGGTAATTGCTCCCCATTTGCTGTTTTGCCATGGGAAGAATAACCCAACGGACTTTCCTTCCGCATCCTTATTAATATTGTATGTGACATGACACTGAGCGCACACAGTCGAACGCAGCTCCTGGCGGGACAATGTGTTGACGTCTTTTCCCATTCCTTCGAGAGCCTTTACCAGTGTAAAACCGCGTGAAATCCGAAGGGTCATGTCTTTGTTATTGTGGCAGTCTATGCAGGCGACGCCAAGCGTTCTGTCTTTTTCAGGGATTTTATTCAGAACTTCTTTGAAAGGCTTTCTGTAATAATCGGGGCCCATCTCTTTCTGCAAACCCGGGGCATAGGGGGTTTTGCAACTGAGGCAGACTCCGCCGGCCTTAAGACGGGAGGAATCGATTTCGAGCTGATCACGCACCATATAGGCATGTCCCCTGGGTTCGTTGTATTCCACTCCAAACCCCCATCCGTTGAATAACAGGGCCATGTACGGAAACTCAGAGAGTTTATCCACTGAAATTGCGCTGCCGTCCATTCCTGTTTTGTATTTGCTCAGCCTTGCGCTCACAGAGTCTTTAGTTTTTTTCCAAAGCTCGTATTCTTCGTTATAGGCTTTTCCCCACAGTTCGGGATTGTTTTCACCGTCCGGGATCACGACTGTCTGCCTTGGCTCAGGCTTGGGTGGCTGACAACCCAAAAGAGCAATCAAGACGGACAACACAAGGCAAACGAAAATTCGTTTTTTATTATCAGGAAAAATCATCTGTCCCTCCCATTTCATTATTTATAGGTCAGCCTGCTGCCTGCAAGGTTATGCTGAAGCCAGCGGTGGCATTCCCAGCAATTGCGCGCCCGATCAATTTTTTCAACGGTGGTTTCATGGCACCGGGCGCAGTTGGATTGAACCGTTTTTTCTCCATGCGTTGAAAGTGTTATCGTTTCAGGCACTCTGCCGGAATAAAAGATAAACACATCTTTCATTCCGTCGATTGACTTCCAGATATAATATGCGCCTGTATTTTCGTGGGGAAGATGGCAGTCAATACATCGAATGCTCCGATGGGCGCCTGTATGAAACCAGGCTTCAAACTGAGACTCCATGACATGGCAGGACGCACAAAAATCAGGTGTCTCGGTTTTGGCCATTAGTTTGGGAGGCCCGAACATGACAAAAAATCCGCCTGCAGCTGCCACCGCAAAAATTGCAAAAATTATTTTTTGCGCCCTTGAGTACATATCCGGATATCCTTGTGGTTTTTCGTAAAAAGGAGAAGTATTTTTCGGTGTTCGATGCCGTTCATGGATGAAGCTGTAATGAAAGATGCGAAATCAATATGGGATTCCGGGGAATATTTCAAGATAATAATTGAATTGCAGCAGCTTCAAATATAAAAAGGCATTCATGCTTTTTGCATGAATGCCTTTTATCTTTAACTTTTATCAGCTAATTACAGCTTTATCACATTTGCTGCGCCGGGGCCTTTGGGGCCGTTTACGATGTCGAATGTAACGCGGTCGCCTTCCGAAAGCGATTTAAAACCTGTTGAATTAATAGCTGAGTGATGAACGAACACATCCTTGCCGTCTTCCTGCTCAATGAAGCCGAATCCTTTGCTGTCATTGAACCATTTTACAGTTCCATTTGCCATAGTGTTTACCTCCTTTCAAAAAATGAATCAAGGTCCCAGACTTCAGGTCGTCACTTTGACAACATGGAACAAGCCTTCTGTTCGAAACCGATCTGCAATACTTTGCAGATCTTTACTGATTTGCCGTATATTACACGGCGACTCTATTAATGTCAACATAAATTATTAAAATATTTTAAAATATTATGGATATCCCTCCCGTATATTCTTCCTGAATGTATTACATTCAATAAAATCGGGAGAATATATGAAGATATTGAATACCATGTAATATTCCTGATCCTGATTGGTTTTTTCAAGAACGTAATCAAGAAATAAACACAACTTATCGGGCATCATCACACGCCTATTTTCCCAACAAAACACCCAAACACACCCAACACA
>CAYVMK010000268.1:0-3953 GCA_964452445.1 uncultured Desulfonema sp.
TACTGGTACGCTGCAATGATTCACCCTGTTGAATCGGCCCTGCCGTCTCGCGCAGATAGAATTCAACAGGGCGGGGATGAAGTGCAACACAGTAGAATGACTTTTTACAAATCCGTCTTCTATAGAACACGCAGGAAGATGCACTTAAGATAATAAGTTTCGGGCATTGAAATAAGGAAAGGGTGATCTTTCCCCTGGGTGCGCTTCTCGATCACCTGCGCCCTGCGTCCTGCATCCGAAGCGGCCCGGGCTAAAATATTTAAAAACGCATTTTCATCCATATGCTGGGAACAGCTCGACGTAATCAGCAACCCTCCCTGATTAAGCATCCGTAAAGCCCGGAGATTAATCTCCTTGTACCCTCTTTCGGCAGCTTCAATGTGTGCCCTGCTTTTTGCAAAGGCAGGAGGATCAAGCGCTATCGTATCGAATTTTCTTTTCTGACTGTCATAAAGTTTCAGCCGGTCAAATACATTATCAGTCTCAAATTGAATATTTGTTATCCCGTTTAACAGGGCATTTTTCTTTGCAAGCTCAATTGCCGATTCCGAGACGTCAATTGCCTCAACCTTTTCACAACACCTTGCCATATTCAGCGCAAAACCGCCCGCGTAGCAGAAACAGTCAAGACCGGCGCCAAAGGAGAGCCTGCCCGCAAGAGCCCTGTTCTCCCTCTGGTCAAGAAAAGCGCCTGTTTTCTGGCCAGATGAAGGATGAAAACAAAATTTCAAACCGTTTTCAAGGCAGATTATCTCACACGGGTCATATCCTTTTAATACCGATATCTGTTTCGGCAATCCTTCAAGATCCCGGACTTTGCCGTTATTTCGTTCAATAATGGAAACAGGATTAAGAAGTTCGGCAAGTAGCCCGGCAAGTAGACATTTTATCTTATCTGCTCCCTGGCTCAGAGTTTGAATTGTAAGAACATCTTTATAACGGTCAACAATTACGGAGGGGATCCCGTCTCCTTCGCCGTTTACAAGCCTGCATACTTCCGAATTCGTAACCACTTTCCGCCTGAGCATTAAAGCCGATTCAATCCGCTTTCTCCAGAATCCTTCGTCAACCGTTTCATCGAGGGTTGTGACCAGGCGCAGGGCTATCTGCGATTTATCGCTGTAAAATGCCTTTCCGTAAAATTTCCCGCCGCTGTCGCTGACGGTTACAACGGACCCTCCTTCGGCAGGGAGATCAATTATGCCGCTCCTGTAAATCCAGAGGTGTCCGGCTTTTATTCTTTCAGTTGCTCTTCTTGATATTACCGCTTTCTGATCTCTCAAGTTATGTTTTTCAACAGCTCCTTTTTTTCTTTTTCAGTAAGGTAACGCCAGTGTCCTTCTTTCAGATTGCCGAGTCTTACGTTTGAAATTCTTATTCTCTTCAATTCTTTGACCCTATTTCCGACTTTTTCGACCATGCGGCGTATCTGCCTGTTTCTGCCCTCTTTAAGAACAATCCGGAACTGACTTGGAGAAATCCTTTTTATTTGCGCAGGTCTTGTCCTGCTTCCCAGCAAATGAATGCCGGAAGCCATTTTATCAAGGGCTTCGTCCGGAACAGGTCGCGAAACAAGAACATCGTATTCTTTTTCATGGTCAAAGGAAGGATGTGAAAGCATGTTGTGCAATCTTCCGTCATTGGTCAAAAGGAGAAGCCCGCTCGAATCCCTGTCAAGACGCCCGATGGGATAAATACGCTCCGGTATGTCAATCAGGTCAAGGACAATTTTATCTCTCTCCCGGCTGCATGTGGTAACATAACCCTTCGGCTTGTTAAGCGCGATATATATCAGATTATTTTTTACCTCTATCCGGTTCCCGCCGACTTCAACAATATCCTTTTCAGGGTCTATTTTTGTTCCGAGTTCGGTTACGACGACATCGTTGACGCAGACACGCCCGGCAAGGATCAGCTCCTCGCCATGTCTTCTTGAACAGAATCCGGCTTCCGATAGAAACTTCTGAAGTCTCATCATTGATGTACTCATAAAAAGTTTAGATTTTACCACGAAGGGCACGAAGAAAGAAATAGAATCAGGATAATCTTTTTTTAAGATTCGTGTACTTCGTGTTCTTCGTGGTTTTATAAATTAGGCGCATCCGGGTTTTTAATGGGTACCCCCAACATATTGTGTTCAGCCTGTTTTGGAAATAATGATAGGCTTCTATGTTGTCCAAAAATTCCTGATACGAATCTCCGAACAATTTACCCATGAATTTTGAGACCCCTGATGTAAGCGCGTTTCCCCATTTTGCTCCGTTCTGAATGCAGCGGATATGATCCTGATCCTTAACCGTTTTCCAGAAACCGGTATGAACATAAAGTTCTTTTGGATCATTTTCCTGTTTTCTTTCAAGAAAATTATATTCCTCTCTGAAAAACGACTCCGTCATCTCACTCACCTGTTCCTGACCGGAAATTGCCATGTCAAGAAGCCGGCTGCACGCCAACAGGCGGGCCATCTGATCGAGTTTTTCCTTTGTTACTGCTTTGTCATATCTCATTAGAGCTGCATCCAGCAGGTCTCCTTTGAGCGAAACTTCAAATCCCAGCCGTTTAAGCACATTCCCAAGAAAATTAATTCTTAAAGAACGCCGATAATATGTCCCGACGCCTCCTGAAAACTGCAGTGTGATATAGTTCTGGTTACTGTCTTCACTGCAAAGCGTATCAATAGTTGCAAAATGGTATCCGAAGCGCGCACTCATGTTCATATAGTCCTGCGCTATCAGCACATAACTGGGAGCGGCGCTCTGCACCTCTCCAGACATTGCTCCCGAAGCCATGAGTGTCATAAAATCACCCATACTGAAATTAATTGCTCCCGACCATGTGATGCCCGGATGCGTAAAGCCTTTCCAAATGGCTTTGAACGGAACGGATTCAACACTCTCCGGGGTAATGATGTCGCAGGTGGAAAGTCCGAATTTAAGGCCTCCTCCGATGTCAATCAGTTGAAAGAACATCGGAAGGTTTGCAGTCAGTTTTACAGAAGTCACGCCTTTTCCTGCGGTTTCTCCAAAAGTGAACATGTGTTTCATAGACATTTCGTGGGTGAAGCGGATAATATCGTGAATACTTTGGCACCCTTCGGGTGTGAATGCCGGGGATTTGGGGTCAGTCAGATGAAGCGGCGAGATACGGTCAAGAATTTTTCTGGTTTTCTGATATACCGGACTTTCAAACATTGGACGTTTGGCAGGTTTTATCTGTTTTTCGAGCGATGGCACCGCACCCTGCCAGACTTTTGAAATATCGGCGTACAAAGTAACCGTATCCAGGTTTGCAAGAACCGATGTGGCATTTTTTGTATTCACCAGCATCGGCACCCCGAATTCGCGGGCTACGGAAGCCAGATGGCTGGTTGCGCTTCCGATATCGGTTATGATTCCCCGCAGTTTGCCGATAGCTTCGGCATATTTCGGTGATGCGGTTCCGGCGGCAAGAATGGAATTGGGGGGAATATCTTTGAGCGGGATATCCGGGGCTGCAATAAAAACATTACCGATTGCCACGCCCGGGGATGCTGTTTTTCCGTCTGAAATAAGAACCGGATATTCCGCTTCATTCACCTCGATTTTTTGTTCCGGGATTTTAGGTTCTGCAACATGCAGGGGTCTGGATTGCAGGATAAACAGTTTTCCATGTTTATCTACCGCCCATTCCACATCCTGAGGAGATCCGAAATATTTTTCAAGCATCAGTCCGAAATCCCTAAGCCGAAACACCATATCATCTTCGATGGCTGGAATTTGTCTTTCGGATTCGGGCATTTTTTCCAAATCAATGCCGCCTCCGCTCAGATTCACCATCCGAAATTCTTTGGAACGGATGTGTTTTTCCAAAATGATATTTCTTTTTTTATCTGCCACAAACACATCCGATGAAGCGCTTCCGTCAACCAGATACTCCCCAAGCCCTGAGACCGCATTGATTTTGACCGTATCAGA
>CAYVMK010000269.1:0-3940 GCA_964452445.1 uncultured Desulfonema sp.
CTTATAGGAACTTAATCAACTTATTCTCTTCAGATCCCTTGACTTTGTGCCTTTGGCGCTCTGTGCCTTTGCGCCTACCTGAGTGGTTACGTTATTTCTCTGTATTTAAATCTATCTGCGTTCATCTGCGTGAATCTGTGGCTGAATAGTTACATATTTACATTGTATATCCTACCTCACTGTGCTGAGTCACATCAAGACCCTGTATTTCTTCCTCATCGGTTACCCTCAGACCGGTAACATTATCCACAACCTTCAGTATAATGGCGGTCACTCCCATGGAAAACGCAATTACGGCCAGAATACCGACCGCCTGTATCGGAACCTGCTTCGGGTTTCCATAAAAGAGTCCGTCAAAGCCGGCAGGATTAATTGTCCTGGTTGCAAAAAGCCCTGTTGCAAGAGCGCCCCAGATTCCGCCGACTCCATGCACAGCCACCACATCAAGGGCGTCGTCATATCCGAACCTGCTTTTCATCATCATCGCGAAACAGCATATAATACCTGCCACAATACCGATGATAATCGCAGGAACCGGTCCTACGAAACCGGCGGCAGGAGTTATTGCCACAAGGCCTGCAAGGGCGCCTGAAGCCGCTCCGAGAGTGGTTGGTTTTCCGTGATATATCCACTCCGCTGCAAGCCATGAAACAGCGGCTGCGCCTGCAGACAACTGAGTGGTGACAAGGGCAATTACGGCAACTTCGCCGGCGGAAAGAGCGCTTCCTGCATTAAAACCGAACCATCCGAACCAGAGTATTCCTGCGCCCAGCACCGTCATGGAAAGATTATGGGGCATTATGGATTCTTTTCCCCAGCCCCGCCGCTTTCCAAGCATTACGGCAACAACAAGCGCGGCGGCTCCCGAATTTATATGTATAACCGTCCCTCCCGCAAAATCGAGGGCTCCAAGCTTTCCAAGCCACCCTCCGCCCCAGACCCAGTGGCAGACGGGAAGATAAACAAAGGTCGTCCACAGCGCCGTAAACAAAAGAAAGGCTGAAAATTTCATTCTTTCAGCATAAGCTCCTGTTATCAGCGCGGGTGTTATGATTGCAAACATTAATTGAAAAGCGCAGAATAAAAGATGCGGTATGTTCGGGGAATATGGTCCCGGAGAGAGTCCGACACCGTTTAAAAAAACCCATTCCAGATTGCCGGCAAACCCCTTGATATCCGGCCCAAAAGCTATCGAATAACCGTAAATGACCCATATCAGCGAAACAACACCCAGGCATATAAAACTCTGCAGAATTGTAGAAAGAACATTTTTAGACCGGACAAGACCTCCGTAAAAAAGAGCCAGCCCGGGAGTCATGAACATAACCATTGTTGTTGCTATAAGCATGAAAGCCGTATCACCTGAGTTTATCATTTTACCAAAACCTCCATTATATCTTCCGCCAAAATCCAGTTTGAGATTTTTGGGAAATAGATTTTTAAATTAATTAGGACGCAGATTTTCGCCGATACCCGCAGATCAATATTTTTCTCAAATTATCAAATGCCTTACGTTTTGGTATACCTAAAAAGGGCTCAAGGGTTCGAGGGGTCAAGTGGAGGTTGAAAAAACGCCTTTTTACTTTTCACTTTCGCCTCACGCCTTTAGTTCTTTATATCGAAAATCCTGGCAATCTGCGTTCATCTGCGTCCCCAAAGAAAATTCTTATACTTTATATTTAAACAGAGCTTCACAAAACCGGTTTTGGAAGCACCTCTGATATTGCAGCCCTGATTGAGGCCGCCTGTTCTTCTGAATCAACCTTCTGCCCTTCAAAATCGACCACATAAAAAACATCCACCACCTGGTCGGCTTTTGTCGCAATTTTCGCAACCCGTATATCCAGCCTGCATGAAAAAAGGGCGTTTGTAATGCTGTATAACAAACCAGTAAAATCATATGAAAATACTTCAATAATCGTAAAAAAACTTGAACTTTCATTATCCACTTCAATCCTTTGAGACTTTCCCATCATATGCGGTTTCATATGCATATTGCCTGACATCTTTTCATTCAGAGCAACCGAAAGATCAAGCTTTCCCGACAGGGCCGATTCAAGATTCTCTTTTGCCGCCGCCCATTTTTCCTCTTCAAATATCTGATCGACCGGCGGCTTAAGCGTAAAAATATCAAGCGCAATATTGTTTTTCCATGTGTTGATTCTGGCATCAAGAATATCAAGTCCGCTTAAAGTAAAAACCCCGGCCATTTTTGAAAATAACCCCGGCCTGTCTTTGGCGCAGATTGTAAGAATCCTCGTATTTGACTCCATAGGTTTTTCTACTTCCCATACGAACTCAGATGCCCCAAGACTTGAATAGAGCCTGTGATGTTCAAGAATCTCGCGGTCTGTAGTGTACAGAAGATATCTTGGAGGCAAAACCTCAATATGATTTTGAATATTTTTTTTTTGCTTTGCTGAAGTTACAGCGCTCAATAATTTTTTCTTTTTATTTTCAACCGCCTCAACCGCCCCGTTTGATGCAAGCTCCCCCTTTTCCATAATACTCAGTATCTTTAAGAAAAAATCTCTGAGAAGAGTGAAGGTCCAGTCATTCCATGCCTTCGGGCCTGTCGATATCGAATCTGCAACCGTAAGAAGGTAAAGCATCTTCAGTAATTCCATGTCTTTTATTTTTCCGGCGCAGAAAAAAGCCGTTTCTTCATCGTTTATATCTCTTCTTGTTGCCGTTTTGATAAGCAGCAGGTGCTCTCCGGTCAGAAACGAAATGGCTTCAATTTTTTCCTGTTTGAATCCCATCCTTGTGAGTATCCGTCTTACAATTTCCGCCCCGCGTCCGGAATGTCCGCCGCCCGGTTCCCCTTTGCCTATATCATGAAGGAGAGCAGCCCAGAGAAGAAGCTTACGGTTTTTTAATTCCTGGTAAAGATTACCGCACAGCCAGTCGCCTGTGATATCTTTATCGGTTCCAAAACTTTTAATAGTCCTGACAGTTCGCAGGGAATGCCTGTCTACAGGATAAAGATGGTACTCGTCGAACTGAATCCTGTTAATGATTCCCTTTATCTCCGGTATAAAACGTTCAAGGAATCCTGTGTTCAGCATCTCATTGAGGACATTGAATGACGGAGCGGGCGAAACCAGGATTCTTTCAAATGATCTGATCACGGAAGTCGAAGCCCTGAAAGAATCATCTGCAAGATAGCCGAATTCCCTTATCAGTCTTTTTCCTTCAGCGCTTATCGGGATCTTCAGATTTGCGCTTTCTTCGAATATTGTAATTAAAAGTTCCGGATTGCTTAAAAGCTTTTCAGATGAGGCGAAATTGAGAGAGCCTCTTTTTGTAACTTCAAGGCCTGCAATTTTTGTGTTTTTAGCGGCCTTTCTTTTCCGGGTCTGTTTTCTGTCATAGCCGAGTTCATACAGAAAAATCATGAACTGCTGCTTGATAAACTCCATTCTGCCGTGAAGCTCTCCCAGAAACATTTCAACCGGCTTATGGCCGTTTTCAGAAGTTAGTTTTAAAGCTTTTGCAACTTTCGGCTGATACTCAAAATATAGCTGATCACATTTCCTGCCCGTTAAATAATGCAGCCTGTTTCTTGTATGCCATATGAATGACAGACACTCTGAAAGGATCCTGAACTCGTCATGCGAAAGGTAACCATAATATTCAAGATCCCTGGGCTTTTTGATATCCGACATGATCCGGGCTATCCACAGCATGGTATGATAATCCCTCAGGCCTCCCTGTCCTTCCTTTATATTCGGCTCAAGCATGTAGGCTGAATCTCCAAAACGTAAATGCCGTGAGGTGTTGCTTTCAACCAGCCGGTTGACTATGCTTTCCGACCTCTTCATCAGAATTTTCTTGTGGAGCTGCTCCATAAGATCCGAATACAGAAGAGACATTCCGCATATGAAACGCGCATCGAGAAGTGATGTGAGAACCTGATAATCGCTCCCGGCAATGCTGA
>CAYVMK010000270.1:0-3924 GCA_964452445.1 uncultured Desulfonema sp.
GGCAAATCTTCTTACAAAGGCTTAATTCCTTTTGCAGCGGATGAAGTTCATAACGGCTATTTTTCTCAGGACAAGAAGGGTAAATGGGCTGATACGCGAGGTAATACCCTGGCTGATGACGACACTTTTAAACTGATTATGAAAAATAAAGAACGACTTCTGGATGTCAATGAGCCGTTACGTTTTATTTTCAGTCATTCGGCATTGCGGGAAGGCTGGGACAGCCCCAATGTTTTTCAGATTTGCACCTTGAATGAGACTCATTCGGAGCTGAAAAAACGGCAGGAAATAGGCAGAGGTCTGAGGCTTTCGGTAAATCAGGAAGGGCTCCGAATACAGGATACCACCATTAACCGCCTGACCGTTATCGCGAATGAAGCCTACGAAGATTTTGCCAGACAACTGCAGACCGAAATTGAAGAAGATTGCGGAGTATCCTTTAAAGGAAGAATTAAAAACAGGCAGGAACGGGCAACCGTTAAGTATCGCAAAGGATTTGAACTGGATGATAAATTCAAGGAAATTTGGGACAAGATAAAACATCAGACAACCTATAAAGTTGATTATGATACGTCGGAACTCATAATAAAAGCCTCAAAAGCTCTCAACCAAATGCCGACAATAAAAAAAGCCGTGATTAAAGCCACAAAAACGGCTCTCAAATTTGACGAGGCCGGTATTGTGTCGGAGATAAAAGCATCATATACCACAGCGCTTGCAGGCATTTTCAGAATACCCGACGTGCTCTCTTACATTCAGGAAAGAACTGATCTGACCCGTTCAACCATTCTTGAAATTCTATTACAATCCGGCAGAACCGGTGATGTAATGATTAATCCCCAGCTTTTTCTTGACAATACCGTGTCTGCTATCAACGATGTATTAACCGATTTAATGATTGACGGGATAAAGTACGAGAAAATAGGCGCAAAAGAATATGAAATGCGGTTATTTGAAGATTACGAAATTCATATCAATGAGCTGACATTTAAAATATCCAAAAAAGATAAGACCATTTACAGCAATCTTGTCCCGCTTGATTCAAACGTGGAATATGATTTTGCCAGGGAATGCGAAAACAGGGATGATATAGAGTTTTACTTCAAAATGCCTTTCTGGTTTAAAATTCAAACACCGATCGGAAAATACAATCCCGATTGGGCGTTGATAAAAAAGAATGAAAAAACGGTTTACTTTGTTGCCGAAACAAAATCGGCAGGACAGGAATTAAAAACAAGCGAAAAAAGAAAGATAAAATGCGGCCATGCGCATTTTAATGAGTTCGAAGATGTGAAATACAGGCAGGTTTCAACGGTGGGAGAACTGGATTAGGAAAAATTTCCGTATTGGTCCAGATAATTGCGTACTCTGGATTCGTCAAAGTTTTTCTTTTGTAATATTCATTTTTAGTACCTCCGGTCTGTATATAGTATCAAATATGGACCGAATGCCAAGATGGTTTTTCTGCCCGGCACAGGCTGTCTGCGGTAAAAAATTGAAGTGAACTACCCCTCTATCACCTGCCTGACCATTACGGTCAATGCATTAATCGAAAACGGCTTTTGCAGAAAAGCCGTGTCTTCGTCGATTATCTCCTTGAGGGCGATAATATCAGCCGTGTATCCCGACATGTAAAGCGTCTTTATATCCGGATACAGAGGCGAAAGCGCCTCTTTGAGATCCCGCCCGTTCATCCCTGGCATCACCATGTCCGTAATCAGCAGATGGATCGGACTGTTATACTCATGCGCAATAATCAGTGCCTCTGCCGGAGTTACTGCCGAAAGGACATTATAGCCCTGTTCTTCCAGAACAGTGCCGACAAATTCAAGGAGAATTTGTTCGTCCTCAACTACAAGTACTGTCTCGGTGCCCCCGGGAGTTGTCTGTTCCTGCACCGCATCATCCGTCTTTGCCTGACCTGGACAGCAGGGCAGATATATTTTAAAAGTCGTGCCGTGGCCCGGCTCACTGTAAACATTTATAAATCCGCCGTTTTGCTTTACGATGCCGTAAACCATAGAGAGCCCGAGGCCGGTCCCGCTTCCTATCTCCTTGGTAGTGAAAAACGGCTCGAAGATGTGTGAAACAGTCTCTTTGTCCATTCCGGACCCTGTATCGCTGACAGTCAGCAGAGCATATTCCCCTGGCACAAAGCCCGGATTAAACCGGCAATAAGACTCATCGAGCACAGCGTTCCCCGTTTCAATGGTGACCGTTCCCGCCCCGCTTATTGAATCACGGGCATTGACCAGAAGATTGGCAAGTATCTGGTCGATCTGGGCAGGGTCTATCTTAACCAGCCATGGATCAGTTCCCGGTTTCCACACCAGATATATCTCTTTTCCGATAAGGCGTTGCAGTATTTTAATCATTCCTGCCACCGTCTCATTCAAATCGAGCACCTTCGGACTCACGGTCTGCTTGCGCGCAAATGCGAGCAGTTGCCG
Source organism: uncultured Desulfonema sp. (assembly GCA_964452445.1). Lineage (GTDB taxonomy): Bacteria > Desulfobacterota > Desulfobacteria > Desulfobacterales > RPRI01 > RPRI01. The sequence goes on from CAYVMK010000270.1 coordinate 2,451, forward strand.
GACCAGATCGGCGGACCGCTTAGCGGCCTGCTTTATCTGGATCAGGTTTTCGTCGGCCGGGGAGCCCATCTTTATTTTAAGCAGCGCCAGCTCCGCATAGCCCATTATCACCTGGAGCATATTGTTGAAATCGTGCGCTACACCCCCGGCGAGACGTCCCACCGACTCCATCTTCTGGGCCTGGCAGTTGTTCCTCCATGGTTATTCTTTCTGTGATATCCTCGCAGGCAATCAGATTTTCACCTGCCTTCAGACTTACCGGGATGAAATGAATGATCTTCCGGGAACCATCTTTGCAGGTGACATCAAAGACCCTCGGTCTTTTTTCGCCTGGTCCGCATGCCTTAAAATCCTCAATCCAGGCCGATAAAACCTGCTTTCTGTATTCCTGATCCGGATATGCCAGCTCAAACCATCTTCTTGCATCGGGAACATCCTTCAGGTCATAGCCGAAGATTTCCGTAAACTTTGGGTTTGCGAAAGTGTATTTTCCGTTTTCATCGATCAGCACCATCCCGAAAGGAGCATTATGAATAAGATTATGAAACCGCTGTTTTTCTCGCTGCAGCGCTTCTTCCGCGCGTTTGCGCTCCGTGATGTCACGTGATACACCATAAATACTTGTTATTGTTCCTTTATCATTCCTGAGTGCCCCGACGATATTTTCACACCATATTGTGGATCCGTTTTTATGATAATATTCGATATCCATTTTTATGGTTCTGCCGGGATCGATGCCGGGCAAAAGATCGCGTTCGAGCTCCTTTGCGAGGATTTCGGTCGCGCGCACAAATGATTCCAGAGTCATCTGGTCTGCCGGGTTCTGGAACATCCTCTCTTCCGTCGTGAAACCGAGTAGTTTTTCTACCGAAGGACTCACATATGTTGTACGCAAAGAAAGATTCGTAGTCCAGATGATATCGTTCATCTTTTCCGCAAGGAGCAGGTATCTGCCCTCGCTCTCTCTCAGATCCTTCTCGGCCTGCTTGTGTTCTGTATTATCTCTTACAATGGCCTGTATAAATTGCTGGTCTCCCCATTCAAAGCAGTTTAGCGAGATTTCGACATCAAAGGGCGTTTTATCCTTACGTAAATGTTTCCAGTAAAATCGTTGAGGCTTTCCATTAAATGCGGCTTTGATGATTTCCAGGGCCTTTTCTTTCGAGTCTCTGCCGTCAGGTTGCTGCTGTGGGCTGAATTCCCAGGGAGTATGGCCGACAATGTCATCGCTTCTCTCACATCCGAACATGTCCAAGGTCTTCCGGTTACACTCAATGAATCTGTCCTCTTTCAAAATAAAGATTGCGTCATTAGCTCCTTCAAAAAGCGTGTAATACCGACTTTCCGCTTCCCGTGATATTTTTTCTGCTTCATTATTTTCTTTGGTCATAGAATCATATAATCCTTAAGTTGTCATAGGATCACCGGCAAATTTAGAAATGATCCAGCCCGTCTTTATTTTAGAGAAGGCATC
>CAYVMK010000271.1:0-3924 GCA_964452445.1 uncultured Desulfonema sp.
TGAAAGGAATACTTTGATTTTGCCTTCCTTTGTTTTGTAATCGGCGACAAAAACCATGTTGAGGCGATCAAAGCCGAAAGCATTGGAAGGGAAAAGAACGATGCTGTTTTCATCAAGATTTTCTGTCGGGAAAAGTTTTGTATCCGGAATTATTTTTTCTACGGCCCCGGTCTTTTTTATGAAATCTTTTGAAAAAGAGAGCATTGAATCCATAAGAGAGCCGGAGACTTTTGAAGAAGTTATCTCAAGATAAAACCGTCCGCATACGAAAAAGAGGGCGTTTTCGGTTTTATAGGAATATCCGGACAATTCAAGCGGAGTAAAGCCTTCCCTCTTCTGGACGCTGTAAACGGCAAAAGCATTTGCGATATTTCCCATGTCATAAATAAATACTTCAAGCCATGAATCGGCATCGTCCGGTTTTTTAAACCGCTGACTTGTCAGGCTTTTAAATCCTGCAGAAAGATACAGTTCAGCCTTTCCGTTTATTTTTTCCGATAGATTGTCTGCATTAAATGTTTCAGGCGGTGTCATTGGCGCCATGTTTTTTAAAGACAGGGCGTTTTGCGGTTTTTCATCCGGCAGAGGCTGATTTGAATTAATGTATAACATCATGCCTGAAGGGAAAATGGACGGGTCATACCGGAACTGTTTGAGGAATATCAGCGCCCCCGTTATCACAAGAAGCAGAAGAACGGCTGTTGCTACCCTGGTTTCGACGCTGTTGCCCGTCTCTTTACTGTTTTTCATAAAATATATCCGAGATTATCAGTCCACACATGCACTCCGTTATATTTTTGCTCTGGAATTTTATCCAAATTCATCGCAGGCGTCAATAATTATCAGGTATTTATGAGAGACGTGGACAAGGGAAATAAAATAGCCCGCGGCATATTCAACTTAATATGCCGCGGGCTATATCGGTTCAGCAATATCTGCTGTAGTATTATTTCTTGTCGTCTTTTACTTCTTCAAAATCTGCATCAACGACATCGTCTTCGCCTTTTGAACGCTTCTCCTGTGAAGCTCCGGAAGCGCCTCCCTCCTGCTGTTCTCCGGCCTGCCCGGCCTGCTGGGATGCCTGCTTATACATGGCTTCCGCAAGCTTGTGTGATGTCTGGGTCAGTTCCTCGGTCAGTTTTTTTATTTCGGAAACGCTTTCGCCTTCCATCGCTTTTTTAAGGCGGCTTATGGCTTCGTCGACCTTGCTTTTTGTAGCAGCATCGACTTTTTCGCCCAAATCCTTTATGGACTTTTCGGTGGAATAGATCAGGGCGTCACCGGTGTTACGCGCATCAACAAGTTCCCTTTTCTTTTTGTCGTCTTCCGCGTGAAGCTCCGCATCCTTAATCAGCCTGTCAATTTCTTCTTTTGACAATCCGCTTGAAGCCGTGATCTGGATAGACTGCTCTTTGCCTGTTGCCATATCCTTTGCGGAAACGTTTACTATTCCGTTTGCGTCAATATCGAATGTCACTTCAATCTGCGGCACGCCCCTCGGAGCAGGAGGTATTCCCACGAGTTCGAAACGGCCGAGGGTTTTATTTCCGGCAGCCATCTCTCTTTCTCCCTGCAGAACATGTATGGATACCGCAGGCTGACTGTCTGCGGCGGTCGAAAAGGTCTGGCTCTTTTTTGTAGGAATGGTTGTGTTCTTCTCAATGAGCCTTGTCATAACGCCGCCCAATGTTTCAATTCCTAATGATAACGGCGTTACGTCGAGAAGAAGAACATCTTTAACATCACCCTTTAGAACTCCGCCCTGGATGGCAGCGCCGATGGCTACGACTTCATCCGGGTTAACCCCTTTGTGAGGCTCTTTTCCGAACAGTCTCTTTACGCGCTCCTGAACAGCCGGCATACGTGTCATGCCGCCGACGAGGATTACTTCATCGATCTGGCTTGCCGAAAGTCCCGAATCCTTCATTGCTGTCCGGCAGGGACCTTCCATCCTGTCAAGAAGGTCTTCAACCAGGCTTTCCAGCTTGGCTCTTGTTATCCTCAGGTTCAGATGTTTAGGCCCGCTTGCGTCGGCCGTTATAAACGGAAGATTCACATCGGTTTCCATGGATGTTGAAAGCTCCATCTTCGCTTTTTCAGCGGCTTCCTTGAGCCTTTGCAGAGCCATCTTGTCGCTTCTTATATCAATGCCGGATTCTCTTCTGAATTCGCTTGATATATAATCGATAAGCCTTAAATCGAAGTCCTCGCCCCCGAGATGAGTGTCGCCGTTTGTGGCCTTGACTTCAAAAACGCCATCTCCGATTTCCAGGATCGAAATATCGAATGTACCGCCGCCCAGGTCGAATACCGCTATCTTTTCCTCTTTTTTCTTGTCGAGACCGTAAGCGAGAGAAGCAGCCGTGGGTTCGTTTATGATCCTTAATACATTAAGGCCTGCGATCTTTCCGGCGTCTTTTGTCGCCTGCCTCTGGCTGTCGTTAAAATAAGCCGGAACAGTGACAACCGCATCCGTTACTTTTTCACCGAGGTAATCTTCAGCGGTTTTCTTGATATTCGCCAGTATGAATGATGAAATTTCAGCGGGGCTTAACTGCTTGCCCTGTATGTTTATCTTGGTGTCCCCGTTATCGGCCTGCTGAATTTTATACGGGAGTATCTTTAAATCATTTTGCACCTCTGGAGAACTGAACTTGCGGCCTATCAGCCTTTTGACCGCGTAGACCGTATTCTCCGGGTTTGTTATTGCCTGCCTTTTTGCTATCTGCCCGACAAGTCTTTCTCCGCTGTTTGATATTGCAACAATGGATGGAGTCGTACGCCCGCCTTCAGCATTTGTTATAACTTTTGCTTCACCACCTTCCATTATGGCTACACATGAATTGGTGGTTCCCAGATCTATACCGATTATTTTGCCCATTTTTTCCTCCTTGGCCTATTAAGTTCTATATATTCAAATATTTATATATTATTTTCTTTCGTATCGTTTTCAGGTTTTCCTTTTGCCGTAGAAACTATGACCATGGAAGGCCTCAGCAGCCTGTCGTGAATCATGTATCCTTTCTGAAGTTCGGCTATCACGGTATTTTCAGGATGCTCCTCACTCTCCTGCTGCATTACTGCCTGATGAAAATTAGGATCAAAAGCCTTGCATAAAGATTCTATCGGTTTTACGCCGTAATTTTCAAAAACCTTTAAAATTTCTTTCAGGGTCATGCCGACCCCTTCAACCAGGCAGTTGTTGACCTTGTCATTTCCTGTTGATGAAATTATAGCCCTTTCCAGATTATCCACCACGTTGAGCATTTCACTTATCAGGCTTTCATTTGCGTATTTCCTGAATTCGCTCATTTCACGGGCTGTCCGCTTCTTGTAGTTTTCAAAATCAGCAGAGACTCTCAGGAAACGGTCATATGCCTGTTTTGACTCAAGCTCACTGTTCTTAAGCCTTTCCTCCAGATCTTTAACCGGATCTGATATTTTATCCTCTGTTTCCGCCTGTTCTACAGATTCGCCGACAGCACCTGCTTCTGATACACAGTTTTCATCAGTAACATCAATTTTGATATTTTTAGTTTTGACCACGGATTTTTTACCTTATTAGTATATTTTCCAGACTTCGTAAGAATACAATAACCTTTGCATTGTCATGAAAAATAATGCTATTTCCAACAATGTCAAGGCGATTGTTGAATACCGTGGAGAGTTACTTGAAGAGAAACGGGTAGGAGGGAAAAAAAGACGGTTGTGCGCCCTCTTTTTTCTTTTCCTTAAATACCTGTTACTTGCCGGGATCAGCCGCGACACAGACCGCATTTCTTATCGCTGCTTCCTTCCGGACCTGACGAGGTTCGTAACCGTCTGTTGCGCAGTGTCCGGCAAGTAACAGGTATTTAAGGAAAATCATTAAGAGAGAATCAGGCATTTCCCTGCCCGTCACAACTGGGTGTAAATATACTCCTG
>CAYVMK010000272.1:0-3915 GCA_964452445.1 uncultured Desulfonema sp.
TAAGTTTATAAATTGGATTTAATTTTTATACCATGACATAGTAAGTTTATAAATTGGATTTAATTTTTATACCATGACATAAAAACTTGACAGGCTTTTTATGTCATGGTATTGGTCCAAAAGTTGATGAACCCTTGAAGTTGTGTAACCCTCTGGAATATCAAGTTTCTTGTAGTTTTTTTAATCGATCTTTTTTCGGGTTTTTATTAAATTGGCGTCCGGCAAAACTTTTCAAATTATGGTGTGTTTGGCATGAGAAAAAAGGAAATCTCTTTTTTCATATTAAGCAATACCGGCTCCCCCATAAAACAGATAACTGCTTCCGGCAGTATTGTCCGTTATGGATTCTTCTTTCTTGCGGTCTGTGTGATTTTGCTGGGATACTTAACCTTTGATTATATCACGCTGAAAAAAGCCTCTTTAAATAATCGGTATCTCCAGAGCAAGGTTTCGGTGCAGCAGGATGAAATAAGCAACCAGCATAAACAAATACAGTTTTTTGCAGGTGAAATTGCAAATTTCAAGTCGAAACTTATTGACCTTTATAATTTTGAGAAAAAAATAAGGGCAATGGCCAATATAAAAAGCAAGAAAAATGAGCTTCAGGAGGGTTTTTTCGGAATTGGCGGATCTTCTCCTGCAGACCTTGACACAAAGATAGCCCTTACGGAGAAGCATAACAGCCTGATGCGGGAAATGCATGAACAGGTTGGTGAAATTAACCTTGCTGCAAAGAGACAGGCGGAAGGGTTTAAATCAATATTATCCTTTTTTGAAGAACAGCGCAGCCTTCTTGCCTCAACACCTGCGATTCGTCCTGCGCACGGTAGTACGACATCAATATTCGGATACCGCACATCTCCCTTTACCGGTTTGAGGGAATTTCACAAAGGATATGATATTTCCGCCGAAGAGGGAACGCCTATTGTGGCTACAGCCAACGGCACTGTGTCGCAGACAGAGTACAATGGTTCACTGGGGAATACAATTGTGATTAATCACGGGCACGGAATGGTAACCCGATATGCGCATGCCAGTAAAATATTAAAGAAATCAGGGAGTTTTGTTAAAAGAGGGGAAATAATCGCTCTGATCGGCGATACAGGGCGGAGCACCGGCCCTCATGTCCATTATGAAGTACATCTGAACGGTATTCCCGTTAATCCTGATAATTATATGTTAAACTGATATGATAGAATAAGATAGTCAATCATATTTGGTGGTTTTTTAAAGCCCTGTTTTCCCGACAGCGGTTTTTTCTTTTTTTATCAGACAGCTTTTAGTAAATTAGAAACCATTTTCTGCGTTTTTCTACCCCTCAAGGGGGCACTGAAAAGAGCGGCAGAAAATAGTTTCGTTAACGCACTTACACCCCTCAAGCGGGTATTGAAAAGAGTCCTGTTTATCGGGGTTGAGCCATTCCACGCATACCTTACCGGGAAGCTCCGCCCTTTAAGGTCTGGATCTTCACTTTTTACGAGTCCATCAGACATTAAGGAAAATATTAATGATAGGAAGTTTTTTAACAAAAATATTCGGCAGCAAGAACGAGCGGGAATTAAAAAAGATAGATCCTTTAATTGAAAGGATAAATGCCCTGGAACCTCGCATTCATTCCATGAGTGATGATGATCTGAAGTCTCAGACTTCGTTATTCAAAGAGAGGATAGACAGAGGGGAAGGGCTTGAAGATATTCTTCCGGAAGCTTTTACTGTCGTCAGGGAAGCCTCTCTCCGCACCCTCAAGATGAGGCATTTTGATGTTCAGTTGGTAGGGGGTATGGTTCTTCACACCGGAAAAATTGCTGAAATGAAGACCGGTGAAGGAAAAACACTTGCAGCCACACTTCCTGCGTATCTGAATGCGCTTTCCGGCAAAGGGGTTCATATTGTTACCGTAAACGATTATCTTGCAAGGCGCGATACGGAGTGGATGGGGCATATTTATAAATTTCTCGGCGTTTCGGTGGGCACAATACTGCACGGGTTGACGGATTCGGAGCGCAAACAGGCTTATAATTCAGATGTTACTTACGGAACGAATAATGAATTCGGCTTCGACTACCTGAGGGACAACATGAAGTATGAAATGGAATCTCTGGTTCAGCGCGAACTCAATTTTGCAATTGTGGACGAGGTGGACAGCATATTGATAGATGAAGCAAGGACCCCGCTGATTATTTCCGGTCCGGCCGAAAAATCGACCGACATGTATTACCGGGTCAATGAAATAATACCCCGTTTTAATAAGGAAAAAGATTATTCAATAGACGAAAAAGCAAGAGCGGTTGTCCTGACCGAGGAAGGTGTTGCGAAAGCTGAAAACTTATTAAAGGTCAGCAACATTTATGACCCTAAGCATATTGAACTCCTGCATCATGTTAACCAGGCGCTGAAAGCACATACTCTGTTCAAGCTGGATGTTGATTACATAGTAAAGGACGGAGAAGTAATTATTGTTGATGAATTTACGGGTCGTCTGATGCCAGGGCGGCGCTACAGTGAGGGTTTGCACCAGGCGCTCGAGGCTAAGGAGAATGTAAAAATTGAAAATGAAAACCAGACGCTGGCTACGATTACGTTTCAGAACTACTTCAGAATGTACGATAAACTTGCGGGAATGACCGGAACTGCGGATACGGAAGCCGCCGAATTCAAAAAAATATATGATCTTGATGTCGTTGTTATTCCCACAAACATGACGATGATAAGAAAAGATTATTCAGATGTCATTTACAAGACGAAGAGGGAAAAATACGAAGCCGCTCTCGATGAAATCGCAGAACTCAACAAAAAAGGCCAGCCTGTTCTGGTGGGTACGGTTTCGATCGATGTTTCGGAGAGTTTGAGCACAAAGCTGAAAAAGAGAGGCATTAAGCATACCGTGTTAAATGCCAAGAATCATGAAAAGGAAGCTGAAATTATCGCTATGGCCGGGCAGAAAGGGTCTGTTACCATTTCGACAAACATGGCCGGGCGCGGAACCGATATTGTTTTAGGTGAAGGCGTGACCGAGCTTGGCGGGCTGCATGTTTTAGGAACCGAAAGGCATGAAAGCAGGCGCATAGACAACCAGCTCAGGGGACGTTCAGGCAGGCAGGGAGACCCCGGATCTTCCCGTTTTTACCTTGCCCTTGAAGATGACCTCCTAAGGATTTTCGGAGGAGAACGCATCACCGGCATAATGGAAAAACTGGGAATGGAGGAAGGCGAGCCGATTGAACACAACCTTATCAGCAGGGCGATTGAAAATGCCCAGGCAAAGGTTGAAGGGCATAATTTTGACATAAGAAAACAGCTCCTTGAATATGATGACGTAATGAACCAGCAGAGGGAAGTAATATACAGACAGAGACGTGAAGCATTGAACGGGAAAAGCCTCAAGCCGTCGATAGAAAGCATGATCCGGGATAAAGCCGAGGAGATTGCTTTTTCTTTTGCTGATGAGAAAGCGCTTCCAGATGAATGGGATATAAAGGGTCTTTCTGAAACGGTTTTCAAACAATTCAATTTCCGTGTGAAGAATTTTAGCGGCGAAGAACTTGAGGGAATGACAAAAGAAGGTCTTGCGCAATTCATCTATGATGAGGCTATGGCTGTCTATAACGGGAAAGAGACGTTAATCGGAGTTGATGGTTTCAGGCGCCTTGAGCGTGTTGTCATGCTTCAGACCGTGGACGGCATGTGGAAAGATCACCTTCTTTCAATGGATCATCTCAAGGAGGGGATAGGGCTCAGAGGTTATGCCCAGCAAAATCCTCTTGTTGTTTATAAAAAAGAAGGATTTGAGCTGTTTCAGGACATGATATTGAGAATCAAGGAAGAGATAGTCAACATCATGTTCAGAATACAGATATCCGAACCGGAAAAGATCGAAGATATAAAAAAACCTAAGGAGCAGAAACTCATATTTTC
>CAYVMK010000273.1:0-3900 GCA_964452445.1 uncultured Desulfonema sp.
CTTTAATGGATTAAGATTTTCCCTTTTTGAAAATCAGGCCAAGTCCCCTTGTTGCGATGACCGATTTCAGGATCTCCAAAGTGCCTCCTTGAATCGTATAGGAAGGGCTCCAAAGATAAGATTCAGCCGCATCGCCATCAAGGGGCGTACCTGCATATCCGGGCATAACGTGGCCGAACTGACCGAGTATTTCCGTGGCGATATTCCCCAGTTTCTTCTCATATACGGTGCAAAAGGACTTGCTTATGGCAGCCTCATAATTGGGGATTTCCCCTCCGTCAATCACCCACGCCACTTTATATATCAATAACCTGCCAATCTGGAATTCAATCTCCAATTGAGCCAGTTTATCCCTCACAAGACTATCTGAGGCGAGGGGAGTATCTTTTACATATTTTTTCAAACCCACAAGCAGAGGGTAATTCTGCATCAGACGTTCGATTCCCGCCCTCTCATAATCGACCTGAGCAAGCATCTGCTGAAAGCCTCTGTTTTTTTCCCCCACAAGGTATTTTTTGTGGATCTTAACATCGTCAAAAAAGACCTCATTGAAAGAATGAACCCCAATCATGTTCAGAAGCGGGCGGACCATAATACCGGGTGTTTTGATATCGACAATGAACTCGCTAAGGTTCTTGTGCTTCGGACCTTCCGGATCGGTCATAGCCAACGTCCAAATATAATCTGCATTGTGCGCGTGAGTTGTCCAAATCTTTTGCCCGTTTATGACATAATCGTCTCCTTCCTCACGGGCGGTTGTTTTTACCGCTGCAACATCCGAGCCTGCGTCAGGCTCACTCATTCCAAGACAAAAGGAGATTTCGGCATTGATTATCTTTGGCAAAAACTCCTGTTTTTGCTCTTCATTCCCAAAATGCATAAGCCCAGGCCCCATCTGTCTCTCTCCAAAAAAATGGTGCAACAAGGGAGCTTGATACCTCATTAGTTCTTCCATCAGGATAGTCCTGTCCACATATGACCGCGCCGCGCCGCCATATTTTTTAGGCCATGTGAGACCCAACCATCCCTTATTGGCCAACTTCCGGGAAAACTCGGGAGAAGACGTTTCGACAAAACAATTGCTCTTTGTAGAAAAAGTCCCTTTCTCCACTTCTTTCTCAAGAAATCCGACGACCTCTTTACGAAATTGCTCCTGTTCCTCACTAAAACCAAATTCCATAATTGCCTCCCCAATTAAAGTCCTTCACGCTCGCGCGACTCTTAACTGCAAGCCAGATATTCACATATGATTCTCTCGGATTCTCATCAAATTTAATCCACTTCATATGCAAACGCGGTGGAAAACGATCTTTCCATATTCAAATCATGGTAGTTCTACAAAACTACGGATCGATAACAATATGTTCAGGATCAAACGTCCTAAGCAGAGATAGGACATTATAATCAGGCATCGGGCACTCTCCAACCGAATCAGCCACTTTAAGGTTCCAGCCGCAATTCTCCCTAATTTTCCTGATCCTTTCATCCAAACCCATCCCGGTGGGATCAGGCAGACATGCCGTGAGTTTGAACTCCTCCTTTTCTCCTACCTTTTGGAAAATGCCCATATCGGATACAATTGTTTTTATTTTTTTGCCGGGACATGTCACATAAGGCACTTTTTCCACAAATCTGCTTTTACTCTGTTTAGCCACAATCAAAACTTCTGAAGCATTCACAGCGTCATTTGCCCCCCCCGAGCCCATCAAAAATTTGTCCTTAATCATAGTTGAGTTAATATTGCCGTATTTATCTATCTGAGCTGCTCCCAAGATGCTTAATGAGGCGCTTTTTTCCCTACCAATGACATAACCGTAAATATCGCTGGTGTCAAATAATGCCTTGCACGAGGGTAAATTGTTGTACGTACCATAAAACGGATCGCCCGGCCTCGGAGCAAAACCGAATGCTCCAGTACCAACAACCAGGTCCAAGTCATAACCATTTTCCTTAAGGAGATAATATGCTATCCATGAGGAGAGCATGCCTGCCCCAATACCACCCAGAACAATTTTATAGCCGTTTTTGACAACAATATCACACACCCTCAAGGCCGCACACAATATCATAATTTCTGAGTTATTGGCAACTTTACCGGCTGCGAGCCCTTCAAGCGGTTTCTGATAGTCCCTCTCCTCGGAGCTCTCGCCACTCACATTCTTCAGGGCCTTAATCCTCTTTTGACCTAGCTTTTCGAGGTACTTGCTATGGTCTCCACAATCAAACACCCAGTTTTCCATCCACGCATCAAATTCCGTTGCATCGCGAGAAGCATTCCTGTGTTCAACGACGAACTTGTAGTCAGGAGCATAGGATTGAAATAACCCGGGAACAGGGCTGAACATTCCCTGGGGATGAGCCCCAAGAGGAACGTGGCACACGGCATTCACCAGGTATCCGGGAAGAGATACAAGCGATGCGTATTTTCTAATAAAACTTGTCGGCACGATTGACTCAACCGTCACAACCACACCCTTCTTGCTGGCTTTAGCACCCCACATTTTATGGTCTGTCGCGGCCTGTGAGGAAATCGGCACGCCAATTGTGTTGCCATACCGATCGGCTGCCCAGCCATGAACAATAGAAACGTCAGGATTCAGAGCCTTTACCAAGCCTATTTTCTCAGGTCCCCCAAAGGGGTCGGCAATCTCCAAAAAAGATTCACTATTTTCCTCTGCCATACTTGAACCTACTACAGACCTGGTTGGAAGGAATCCCACCCCCAAAGCACCGGCCATAAGCCTCTGAATATGAGAATAAAGGGACCAGCTCTCAATTTCGACTTTTTTTTGTCTAAAAGCATCTTGTACTACTTTGCTTACACCGGGCGAGGGATAGGGATGCGAACAGTTGCTTGTGATCAGTTTTCTGGCCAAACCACAATGAACAAGATTTATGGCATGTTCTATGGTTCCAATAATTGTAAGCACAAAGCGGGGACGGATTGAATGAAATTGCCGAATAATCTCACAAATAGCTGCCCCACCTTCCGGAGTGATATAGAGATTCATTCCTGGCTTCACATTCTCTAAAATAGCCTCTTTGAGCGGCATCACCTTATCTCGCCCCTCATCAGGTTTAAGAAAAAATATCTGATTAATTTCCTTCATAATTTCCTCACAGACGCGCGCCACTTACCTCGCGTGCCATCTTTATACTCTCATCTTTCTCGCAAGGCATTCCTGCGGTGCAACCATTCGGAAAAACCATCATGTCACATTGCGCGGCATGGCCGCCATAACCAGGCTCACGCAGTCCTCTTCTCCATAATTTGTAAGACTGTGAACAGAACCGCAGGGGACCCATATCGCATCTCCCGCTCTCACACTTTTCTCATCCGCATCAACACACATTACTCCTTCACCTTCGAGGATATAATATATCTCTTCATAGGGATCCACGTGAGATTCCACCACCATACCAGGTTTTAGAATACCATAGGCCAGAAACAGTATGCCCTGCAAAACAGAACTATCGAAGAGCATGGTTGCCATTGCTCCTCCATGAGCACTGTACACCCTTCTCATCACTTCTTCCTGCCTAATATTCCTAATAATCATGGATCAATGTTCCTCTCAAAATCCGGTCTCGAACCGGCAAGGTTTAGCAAATCTGCATACCGGTCTCTGGAAAGAGAAAGCTAAGGCCCCTTCCCTATCTCATTCCTTAATCCAAATCTTTCTAACAGGGCATAAGCGCTCCTGTACGCGAGATCCCGTGCGGTATCTTCGTTTAACCCGAATGAATGAAAATCGGAGTAAATGGTGTTCAGGTCGCTCATACCAACCGGATGATCAGATCCAAAAACCATTCTGCTGCTCCATTTTTTGCAAGCTTCTTCCAGTATCTCCCGCTCATTTTCTCTTTGAATATTTCTTTCTTCATCCTGAATGATAGCAG
>CAYVMK010000274.1:0-431 GCA_964452445.1 uncultured Desulfonema sp.
TCGCACGGAAATGTTATTGTCGGAAAACCGAGAGACCTGTTGCCCGATTTGAGCGCGGCGCGCCTTATGGCAACCATATCTTCCAGTGATTTCTTGATCTCCCTCGATCCCGGATCGAGTATGAGATCTTTCAATCCCATGCCCGTAAGCTTGTCCGTAAGCGGAATAAGCCCGTCAACGGAACCGGCCTTGACTGCAAGGGGCAGGTTGTTTTCCTTCGCCGCTGCTCCGAAAGCATCGGCATTGCCTGCTGTAGCGGCATACATTAAGGGTTTCTTGAATTTGCATGTCTCAATGCCTGCCTTCATTACATCCGCGTTTTCACTCATAAGGATAAGGTTGAATTCGGAAGTTTCGGCGATTATTTTTGCCTTCTGCGCGAATTCCTTCTTATCCCCTTTTACACCCAAAACCCAAACACACCCAACACA
>CAYVMK010000274.1:441-3899 GCA_964452445.1 uncultured Desulfonema sp.
CCTTGAGCGCCACCAGTTCCGGTCGCAAGTTCAATCCGACTCTTTCGTACTGGAAAGCGTTCCATATCTTAAGCTTATCCTTAATATCCGAATCCTTTATGTCGGAATTGACAAGGGCGGCAAATGCCGTCGGGTTGAAAAAAGTCTTCTCATGACGGTATTGCACTGTCTCCCCGCCTGTCGTGAACGAGCGAACACCTTTCCCGACGGCAACCGGACGAATCGGGGGCGCTGAAGCCGCCGAAAGTTGTTCCCTTGCCTCGTCTGATACATATGGACAACTGTCAAGCTCAGCCTTGCCTGATGCCAGATTCATGGCAAATGCAAGGCATGTGGGGACGCCACATTCCTTGCAGTTGGTTTTCGGCAGGAGTTTGAAAATCTGAATACCGGTTAATGCCATTTTTATCTCCTTATTTAAAATTAAAACTTAATATTCTATTTCTCCGCCAATTCCGTTATCCGAGAAGCGGAGGCATTGAAAGAGCCGGATGCCCCACTTTCTGCAGGAACGGCGTTATCTCCTCTTCGGTTATCCCAACGGTCTCGTCGGCTATCATATCGTACAGGTTGGGACACCCAAGCGCTTCTCCCCTTTTTAAAATCCTGTCCTTGATCTCTTCTTTAAGGCTCTTCGGCATCCATACCATCCTTAAGAGTCCCCCATCGCCCAACAGGAATTTCCCCTGAGTAACGTTGAATTTTGAATGCCCTACAAACCCGGGAGATGAGGCGCCGCCGCCCATAACGCCCGCCAGAGTGGTAAACTTCATGCCGCACGGTGTTTCACCGGTGTAATCCCTGTGGACAGTCATTATCCCGTTGCAGGTGGGGAGAGTCGCGGCAATGGCTTCGCAGCAACCGCACGTCGTCATCGGGTCCTTGATCATCGAATAGAAGTTGTAATGCGTAACGGCCCCTCTCGACGCCTTGAATACGAACTCATTAACGCCTTTCCACTGCCCGAGAACAGGATCAAGGCATTCGCCTTTTTCTATCGGCTGGTTTGGTCCTGTCGGGTTGATTTCAAATGACGCCTTGCAGTCCATCCAGTTATACGCGCCGCAAAGTCCGGTTCTCTCGGGACTTACCGTGCAGACATGGTTTGGCGCAAACGACTGGCAGAGGGTGCACGAGTAGTAGGTTTGTACCGACTCATCAGTCATCTTCTCGACACGCTCATCCCTTGTCTTGTACTCGCCCCTGGCGCGTTTTGTAAGCTTGTCAACATCCGCCTTTTCCGTGTAAAGTGTAACCTGCACCTTGTCCACGATCTTCTGAAAATCCTGGTGGAACTTGGCATGAAGCACAACTCCGATATCCTTAAGGGAAAAGCCCTTGTCAACAGCCGCTTTTCCGACGCGGATCCAGGCGATATCCCTCTGGCCTATGTGCATTACGCCCTGGATGTAGTTGATGAGATGGTGAATCTGGCGCTCCAGAATCGGCTCAAAATCTGCTTGGAATTCACGCCCGGCGATCTGAACATATATTCCGAGGGGGAATGAATCGCCCGGCTTGACATCCTTGATATCGGGCCCGACAACTTCCACTTTTCCGTCTTCTATTTCATTCATCTGGGCCAGTTTTACAAGCTCGGTAGCCTGAGTCTTGCCGCCGCCCATCTGGCAGAAAAGATCCGCGCCTCTGACGCGCTCCCCTTCGTAGGCCGGACCGAAAGAGCAGGGTATGTCTATCTTGGAGACCGTAACCTTGAGACCCCTGACTTCAACAGACCTCTGCACCATATCCTCATGTTTGACATTGGCCACAACATGTTCGTATGTGCATATGCCGGTGGGAAGGATTTCCGGAATATCGGTATCGGCAATGGTCGGAAAGCCCCAGTTTACGCATCCTGCCGCCGCCGCCGCCCATTCTGCGTTAACGTCGCCAAGAGCGTTAACGAAAGCGAAAATGCGGTTCTTGTTGTAAAGGAGCATGCGCTTGTAGTCGCCCGGCTTGATTCCGCCGAAAGCCATTGCCGCCCTGTTGGCAAATCCGAGCGCGAAAATCGCCGAAGAAATATCCGGTCCGAAAGGAACAATTCTTGTATTCCAGCCTATCTGAACGCCTGCTTCAAGAAGCTGTTCCGCGACCGTCGTTCCGTTCTGGTTTGCGGCAAGGAATATGTAGAGGCTCCTCTTCTGATATTCTTCAACAATTAATTTTGCAATTTCGGGATTTGGCGCTGCGCCGACTATTGCCGCAAATCCGGGCGCCGAACCGTCGACAAACTCTACGCCTCTTTTCCTGAAAACGGTGTCATCCGCGGCGCCGAGCCAGATCTTTCCGGCTTCCTGGTCTATATCTTCCGAATGAAGATAAAAATTGGGTTCATTCAGGTATCTTATCGCCTCCTGAATTTCAAAGGCAAAAAGGGCCGCCATGCCTGCATCAAGAAGAGGCCCCAGGTAGGGAAGATGATGGCTTCCCTTCACATGCGGAGGCAAAAGCCCCCTTGCAAAATCGAGGGGTTTTTTCATGTCTTCAAGGGTTTCGACTTTCAACCCCAGAAGAGAATATATTACCGGAAGGTAATAGGCAGTGTTTGGAAAACCGACTTTTGTATCTGCGCTGTAGGTTTCAAGGGCTTTCTTGTACATCCCCTCAACCTTTGAGACTATACTGTATCCGCCCTGAATGGCGGCAAATGCTACTAATCTTGACATATGTTCCTCCTTCGTTGAGGATTATTATAACCTCAGGTGTTTTTTAACGAACAAGCTCCTATCACATTGCTTCGAGTTTCTGACGGTCAGCCATATCCATAAGCACTCTGTCTCTCGCCTTATCTATGCCCAAAGCCTTTCGTTTTTTATCAATATGAGCGATCATTTTGTGCGCGTGCTTGATCGGATCTATCTCGAAATCCCACATACCGCCATAGGTCTTTTCCAGCTCCTTGAACAGGTAGTTTTCAAACACGGGCGCGCCGCTTGTCGGGAATGTAACTCCGAATACGGTATATACGCCGGAAGTGACAAAGTAATGACCGATTGAAATGGCCTTTTCGCTCATCCATTCGGGAGCGCTTCCGGCAACCGGAATATCGCATATGTCTTTTCCAAGGCCGCCCGCCTTGACAACCTCTGTTGCCGCAAGAAGAATCCTGCTGTTGTCAACACACGATCCCAGATGAAGAACAGGAGGAATACCTACTGTTTCACAGACCTCTGCAAGCCCGGGGCCGCAATATACTGCCGCTGTTTCAGGGGCAAGAAGACCTTCCATTGCGCAAGCTATACCGTTGCAGCCCGTTGTAAGAACGATGACATCGTTTTTGATCAGCTCTTTGACCACTAAAATATGCCCTTCGTTATGGCGGGTTCTGGCATTGTTGCAGCCGACTACGCCCGCAATGCCGCGAATGCGGCCGTTAATGATATTGTCATTTAATGTATAATAGTCGCCACGGAAAGTTCCACCAAGATGATATTTAATGGATTCAACACCAA
>CAYVMK010000275.1:0-3899 GCA_964452445.1 uncultured Desulfonema sp.
TTGAGACTTACCGCTTGATTTATTTTTTTGGTAAAATACGGTACTCTTCAGTAATCATATAAAGTCTTTTAATCAGGAACTGCAAGGAGGCACAACTGAGGCTAAAGAACTTGCAGCTTCTTTTCAGATAATGGTCACAAAGGCGACTTCAATCTCGGAGAATCTGCAACACTTCAGCAATATCGAAAAGGCGATAGATGACTTGCACAAGGTAACTATGGCAACGCAGCATCATATCAAGGAAGCAGATAAGCGCACAGAGGATATTATCCGGCGGGTTCAACAACGACTGGAGCATGTCTGTAAGATAATGAACCCGACTCGTGGGAGGAGGACATGACTTGGCGCTTCTAACCCGGAGATATAGAGGAGGCCTTGAAGGACGTCTTAATTTCTGGCCAGCTTATGTCGATCTTATGGTAGTATTGGCCTTCACCTCTCTCTTTGCGTTTTCAGTGAGTGAAGGTGATCAATCAACGGAGGAGAAATACAAAGAAGCCTTTGAGAGATGCACGAAAGACGTTGAAAAAATTGAGGAATACAAGAAATATTCTGAAAAAATCATGCATACCCTCGAACAAAAGCTCAAGAAAGACAATATTACAGTGAAGAGTAGCTGTGACAGCATTATCTTGGGCGATTCGGTGCTTTCTTTTGGAACTAGAGAGGTTGCGCCGATCATGAGCGAGTCGCAGAGAGATATGTTTTTTGGAATATGCCGCGCTATTAAGGCCAGCATCGATGAAGTAGAAAATGGCAGGCAATCTTTCGAGATTGTGATTGAGGGGCATACAGACAGCGTTCCGATTCATACCGGCTGTTTCCCGAGCAACTGGGAGCTTTCGGCAGCTCGCGCCACAAACATCCTTCGATTGATGGCTGATCAGGCGAATTGCGATATGACATATGATAGGTATAGTTTGAAAGCTATTGGTTACGGGGAGACGAAACCCATTGAAATGATAACTGGCCCATCCGAAAGAAATCGAAGGATAGAAATTAAGATTGTGCCTAATTATGAAAAAATAGAGAAAATGATTCACAACAGTGACATAAAGTAGAAATTGTGAGAGGTAAACTTACTGAAGAGAGTAAAATATGGGAGAATATCTTGGCAATTGAAAATCATATCGATATTTAAGTTTACATGTTTTTTTGTTATTTTAACATTCTTATTTAACAATCTATCTGCTGCTGACTACCAAAAATTCACCAATGTGCGCCTAATCGAAAGTCGCGACAATGATGGAGACAGTTTTCATGTGAAAGTCGATGGCAAGGAATTTCACGTCAGATTATACTTTGTCGATTGCCCTGAAACCTCTGCTGGGACAAAAGGTGATGCGATGCGCGTTCGTGAGCAGACAAGATATTTTGGGCTATTGAGTGTTGATCAGGCTGTCCATTTCGGAAATGAGGCCAAGAAATTTGTTGTATCCGTTTTAGCGAGGCCTTTTATCCTAAATACAGTCTTTGCTTCTGCAATGGGCCGATCCACAAAGGGAAGAATATATGGCTTTATTACTACTTCTGCCGGTGATGATCTGGGAAGTTTGCTTGTGAAGAACGGTTTGGCACGCACTTACGGAACAGCACGGCAGACGCCTGATGGGACATCGAGCAAGGAGATGATTGAAAGACTTCGTGATTTAGAGAATTCCGCCATGCTCAAAAGAACAGGGATTTGGGCAAAAAGCAATCCTGAGAAGCTTGCAGAACTTCGCGGACAACAGCGACGAGAAGACCTAGATCTGCAAGAAATTCAAGAGCAGACAAAGAAGAGAGAGAGTCGTCAGACAATGATGGATCTCAACAAGGCCGGCAAGGATGAACTGATGTCCATTAATGGGATCGGACCAGTACTTGCAAAAAGAATTATCGCTGGCCGACCGTATAAGAATGTCAATGATTTATTGGAGGTGAAAGGTATCGGAAGAAATAAATTTGATAAAATATCTCGCTTTTTTTATATTAATCGTTGAGATGCGATACCTTTTTCACGGGAGTGACGTTTTAAGACTTACAACGAAGTCAATTTGCTAATCTGATATAATTTATTAATATTCTTTAATATTATTGCAGACGCCCGGTTTTTGATTTCGTTGCTTATAGAATGCCGTTCGCGGCATAAAATTGCTTTTTACGAGGCCGTCAAATTTTAAAAAAAATCACAGAGAATCCGTATTAAAGGGCGCGCATATGCCATGCCCGGGATAAATGTACTTTATCTCTTTGATGCTTTTTATGAGTTTAACGGAATTATCCTGGTCTTTTTTGCTCGATACATAACTGTTAATCACGACTTTGCCGCCGATTACAAGCAGAAAATCGCCCGATACAAAAACACCGCTTTCAGGCTCAAGAAAAGACACGGAATCTGGCCTGTGGCCCGGAGTGTGGATCGTCATGAATCCGGGGATTACAGGCTCTTTGTCCTTATAATATTCCGCCCTTTCGGGAGGAAATCCTTTTTTAAATGGTGTCCCGTAAAGGGCGCCGCTTAAAAGGTCTTTAAGATTTAAAAAGTAGCCGTATTCTTTCATACAGGGAATCAGGGTGCTTTGAATATCGGAAAATGCAGGGACGGGAATACGCTTATCGCCGGTAACATAAGGCATTGCATTTTCATGGAAGAAGATTGAACAGTCCTTCCAGAGTCCTTTAAGGATTGCCCATCCTGCAACATGATCGACGTGAAAATGTGTGCATACAATTCTTTTTACAGGAAGTTCATAAGACAGAGCGCCAAGGAGATTTTCGACATCCGACGGCATCCCGCAGTCGATTAAAAATGAAGCTTTCTCCCCGTAATCTTCAATTATGTAAATATTGCTGGTTTTCCCCCTAAACTGCTTTATTAAGCGATTATCTTTCAACTTTTGTGTATGAGTTATCATGCCTGATGCCTCCGCTTAATAAAAACCTTCGCGCCCTTCGTGGTTTAAAATTACCCGTTCAGTTTTAAAAAAAAGTCTTATTTCCCTTTATCTTCTTCATCCTGATGAATAACAGGATAATCAAAAGGCGCAACAGGGTCCCGCAGGATAAGATCAATGGCTTTTGCCGCTGTAAGAGACGCTTCGGGGAAAACCCCGGCAAGGGACCTTATGTGCCTTAAGTTATCCGCAGTCCTTAAAATCAGCATTGCAAGATTTCCTTCGTCCATTTCGGAAACAAGAACGGCTCTTTCCCATAGTCCTCCGGCAGCCCAGGCGTAGATTGCGGCGGCAGGCCTTAAGAAAATGGGCCTTACCTCAAATCCGCGTTCGAACATGAGTTTCGCAAAAGGGAGCAGGCCTTTTTTTACCCCAAGGAATGCCTGTATAAACTTTTTCGGCGTAAATCTTTTATCTATCTTGTCGTCAGTCTCCTTTTCGTTGACAAAAGACGCTATTATACCTGCAAGGAGAGCGGGGTCTGTACTGTGGAAAGCCCCGATCCTGAATCCCTCGGCAATTATGAGAGGCTGATCCACCCGTAGCCGGGATGCCCATATTCCGTCTTCAGTCAGCTTCCCGTCTTTTCCTGCAAAGCCTGTTTCGATGAGAAAATCAAGATGATGCAGGAAGCTTTCCCGGAGATGTGCGCTTCCGTTTCCGGTTGCTCTCTTATCCCGGTTTTCTTTCTTTTTTCTTAAAAGGTATGCGGCAAATGATTTGGTCAGCAGGTCATCTATCTGGTCAGGTGAGTGTGAAAGAAGAAGATTCAAGGCCATCGAGAAATTGATTTTAATCTGGCTGGAGATATCGAGTGGGGGAGAATCAATCAATTTTGCTATCAATCTTAAGTCAAGAAATTTCCCGGGTATCGCAACGGCAAAACCGATTTTATCCATACCCCTTCTCCCTGCCCTTCCGGTCATCTGGTGAAATTCCGTTGATGAAAGAGGTAAAAACTCC
>CAYVMK010000276.1:0-3892 GCA_964452445.1 uncultured Desulfonema sp.
ACATGCGGAGAGGCGGTGAGGTGCAAAAACTGCGATATTTCTCTGACTCTTCACAAATCGGCGAATGCTTACAAATGCCATTACTGCGGTTTCACAAAAGCAGCGGGTTCTGATTGCAGTAAATGCGGCTCTTCCGGGATAAAGCTTTTAGGGCTTGGAACCGAAAAGGTTGAAGCTGCCGTAAAGAGCCTTTTTCCCGAGGCAAGGGTTGAAAGAATGGATTCGGACACGACGGTACGAAAAGGCTCGACAGTTAAAATCCTGAAGGGCCTGAGCGAAAAGAGTATCGATGTTCTTGTCGGAACCCAGATGATCGCAAAAGGGCATGACTATCCGGATATCACACTTGTAGGCATAATATGCGCAGACCTTTCGCTTGCTTTCCCCGATTTTCGGGCAGGAGAGCGCACATTTCAGATTCTGGCCCAGGTTGCCGGAAGGGCCGGGCGGGGAACTTCAAAAGGAAAGGTTATACTTCAGACTTACAATCCGGAGCATTTCACTATTATTTCCGCAAGAGATCAGAATTTTATGTTTTTTTATGAAAAGGAGATCCGTTTCCGGAAAGAGTTGAATTATCCTCCCTTTTCAAGAATGATCATGATAAGATTTTCCGGGAGGGATAAGAAAAGGACACGCGAGTGTGCAAAAGCCATTGGAGAATGCTGCAACGCTTTGAGAGCAGGGAATAAATCCTTTCAAAAATCGGTGGATGTTCTTGGCCCGATCGAAGCTTCGGTTACTAGGATAGCGGGTCGGTTCAGATGGCAGATTCTCTTAAAAGGTGATGATTCAAAGCCGCTTCACGGGTTTGCCCGTAAGATTATGTTTGAAAATGCGCAAAAAATATGCGGCAGGGATGTGAGTATATCCGCAGATGTTGATCCGTATTTCATGATGTAATAATTCCGGCTTCGTTGGAAGTCAAAATATGCTCACAATCCCAAAAATCTCAAATCCGTTCGCATATGACTTCCAACGAGTTCATTATTATTGACGATCTCGTAAAAAGTCATAAAAGAATAATTTTTTGTAAAGTGAGGCGTAGCGGCCATTCCGGGCAGATTATGGGCACTACTCATTTTGCCGCATAGGTGCGACGGCCAAGCGGATTGCCAGACAGGCCGAGACAGTGGTAGATTCTCAATCTGGGCGCTCTGGATATCCCGCAGGATAAGTACAAGGAACTGGCCAACTGCATTGAAGCGATGCTGCGTGGACAAAAGTCCCTCTTTAGCCCGGACCCTAAAATTGCGCGGCATGCCCAACAGTCTGTACGCCTTTGGGTGTTTCGGTCTTGGGGCTAATAAATACCACACAATCATCACCGCTAATTTTACCACCCTCCGCAGCCGGGAATTTCTTTTATTCGGCAGTTGGAACTGTTTTAAAAGCCCCACCTTTCAAGGCGGAGATATTTTACCTTCTTCCCCCCAAGTACCACTCCTTATCTCTTCGGCAACCAGGTAAGCCACAGGGAGCCAGAAAAACAACCAGAGAGGATTGGGCCCGGTTAACAGTTTATGACTATCCGTTGCAATAGACAGCAGCGCAAACACGACCGAAGAAACGATGAGAGCGCCTTGCTTTCCGGACCGCAGCCGTACCGATTGTTTAATTATTTGAAATATTAAGATCAGTAACAATACGACTCCGACAATACCGCCGAAAAAAAATGTTGCAATATACCCGCTGTGTGCATGCTGAAAATTTGTATCCAGAGTTACGACAACTGTCTCGGTTGCGGCGGCCATACCGTGGCCGAACAACCACGTGCCATTAGTAATCCCGTCTGAAATAACCTGTTTCCATATTACGAACCTGTAACTGGAAGTTGCCTCAAAAATTCTCCCCAAAGAAAATAAGTGCACATAATTAAGGAACCACAAAGCTATCCCGAAAAATCCGATAAGCATGAGCATTATTTTTCTACCCTGAACAATCAAACCTGCAAGAACAGCCGCAAACAGCGCTAAAATAGGACCACGACTTTGCGCAAGGATAACACAAAGAGCAAGAACAAAAAGAGCACAAATTCTTAGCGCTTTTACAGGTTTTTTTTCGGAAAATAGTAAAAACAGAAATAGCACAGCATAAGTACAGGCCCCAATAATGGGGTGCTCAACACGGCCTAAAAAAACCAGCCTACTGGCAAAAGGTTTATCCCAAAAATACAAAACAATAGATGCCAATCCCCATGCTGCCGCCCAAAGGGAAACGAACTTTAACTTTTCCTCTAAGGTGTACTTATGAAAAAACACCACACAAAGAAAGAAAAAAAATAGAAAAGAAAACCAACGCCTTAAGGGCGTTGCAATATCAGTGAGAGGTGCGGATGATATATTCAGGACAACAGTTAACGCTAAATATGAAACAAAAAAAACAACAGAGATAAAAATTTTAGACTTTATAACATTATAATATTCTTCCTTTCTTGTTCGTGCGAATAAAAAAAATGGCAACAATACAAATAAGTAAAAATAATTATTATGAGCCTTTGAGCTCAGCGGGCTAAAAAAAAGCAACAAATAAATCACAAAGGGAATTAAAATAACCGATAGCTCATACTGTCTTATTTTTATCAAAACAAATCCTCAATCAAGAATTCTGTATAATTGCATAAACAATATCAAGTAGTTCTCCCAGCCAAATTATGCGTATTATCAGAAATTAACTATGACGGCTTCGTAAAAAGGTCATCTGTCCACTTAGGCGGATTGCGCTTCATCTTTCGTCATCGAGGCGTACGAATAAAGTACGCTTCATTCCTCAAGATTCACGCGCCTTGCATCTGGAGCTTTTTACAAGTTCATCATCTTCACAAGTAAAAGAAGATGCATATGCTTTCTCAAACAGCCTTTCATAACCTTCGGTCATGCGGGTTGCGGTAAAATCAGTAACGGCTCGTTGTCTAGCATTAGCGCCCAACTCAGCCAAACGTTTTTTCGGCAAAGAAATCAGTTCTGTCATAGCCAGCGCAAGTCTATCTATATCTAAAGGATCGACCAATCGTCCCTGTTCAATTGCACCAAAAACTTCGGGGATTCCCCCCGTTCGGGAAGCAATAATGGGCACCCCGGAGGCCATTGCTTCCAATAAAGAAAGGCTTAACCCTTCCCGCAATGAGGGAAGAACAAAAATATCAAGAGCATTCAGAACTTCTGGAATGTCTGTTCTAAAACCAAGAAAAAAAACCTTATCAGTGATGTTGTACCTCTCGACAAGATTTTTCAACTCTGATTCGAGTGGTCCTTTCCCTAATATAAGCAAAATACTGTCCGGCACTTTTTCAACAAGTTTTGCAAAAGAAACAATCAAAGTTTTCTGATTTTTAACAGCAGTGAGCCTGCCAACAGTTCCGAACCAATGGTTAGCTATAATTCCCGGCAATAAAGCCTCCCTGGACTCTGATTTAGCCCTGGGATTAAGAAAAGCATCAAAAGGGATTCCGTTTTGAATAACGGTAACTTTGCTTGCAGGCAAAGACCGGTTTGCTTTTAATACATATTCTCCAACTGCATGTGAAATGCATATAATTCCAGTCAGTTTCTTATACAAAAAAAAGTTGCGCAATTTTCTTCGGTACGTTTCAGCTTCTCCGAGCCCATGAATAGTGGAAAAAATGGCCGGATTGGCATTCGACAGCAAGGATGCCGCAACACCAATTGCTGTAGCACGATGGCGGTGGCAATTGATAATGTGGATATTTTCCTTTTCTATTAGTTGGTTGATTTTGGCAATTACGGAATAACGGTACCAGCGGGCCTTTTTTTTATCGGTGTTTAAATATATTGCTCTGCAGCCTTGTTTTTCAAGCCCGTTATTTCCATCGTTCGCGCCGCTTAAATAACAGACGATGCTTCTAAACTTACTACTATCGAGAGCTGCCTGT
>CAYVMK010000277.1:0-3878 GCA_964452445.1 uncultured Desulfonema sp.
TGTGTTGGGTGTGTTTGGGGTTTGGTGTGTAGAAATTGACCTGACTTCCGAAGGGATTGCGACTCAGGTATGGGAAAGATAATTTCATACCTTGTTAACACTCCGTAGAAATTGACCTGACTTCCGAAGGGATTGCGACACATTTTCCATTTTTCCTTCCTTTCGCCCCTTCGGGCGTAGGTAGAAATTGACCTGACTTCCGAAGGGATTGCGACAAGGTTCTCCGCCGGCCGATAGGTTTTCAGCCGGCTTATGTAGAAATTGACCTGACTTCCGAAGGGATTGCGACTATGGCGTGGAGGGCATAGATTTTCGCCCGCCCCCTGGTAGAAATTGACCTGACTTCCGAAGGGATTGCGACGATTTTTTACTGTTTTCATTTTACTCTCTCTCTTTCTGTAGAAATTGACCTGACTTCCGAAGGGATTGCGACAATGGTGTCTGCAATCAGTTGACATTTTGGATCATTGTGGTAGAAATTGACCTGACTTCCGAAGGGATTGCGACAATGGTGTCTGCAATCAGTTGACATTTTGGATCATTGTGGTAGAAATTGACCTGACTTCCGAAGGGATTGCGACTGTCTTGACAGCTTCTTTTTTGTCAAGACTTGTAGTAGAAATTGACCTGACTTCCGAAGGGATTGCGACAGACTTGTTTGTACAAAGGCACAAAGTGAAAAGACGTGAGGCGGAAGGAGGAAGACTGTAGACTATCCACCTGGACAGTTAACTATAAGGAGAATAAATATGCCGGAAGAAAAAAAGGATTTTATAATAAAAGACCGGAGGATTTTTTCTCAGGAAAATAAGGATATTGAGAAAGAAGAGAAGGTGAAGGTTCAGGAGACAACAAAACAGGAGTCAAAAGAAGCCGGACCTTCAGCCGGAAAAACGGATGAAAAAGAGACGGAGGCATGTTTGCCCGAAATTAATTTTCCGACCTTTATAATGTCTCTTAATGCATCAGCGCTTTTAAATCTTGGTATTCTTGACAATCCTGTTACCGGGAAAAAAGAGAATAATCTTGTTCTGGCAAAACAGACTATTGATATCTTGTGTATGCTTGAAGAAAAAACCCGGGGAAATCTATTAAAAGACGAAGAAAGCATGCTGAAAAATATTCTTTATGATTTAAGAATTATATATGTGAAGGAAAAAAAATGAAGGAGGTATATATGTGGCTTAATAGATTAATAAATTCAATTACGCGGCGCAGAGCCGTTTTCATGGTTCTATTTCTCGTAATGGTTATTATAGGGGTTTCCTGTTTTAATTCCGTTTCGGACGACAAGGCAAAAAAAAGCGGATCTGATAGTTCACTTGCCGGTATGGGCACATCAGTTACAGAGCCAAAACCGGCTGAAGTTCGGCTGATTCCTGAAAGTTTCAGCGCCCTGGCGGAAATGGCCAGTCCTGCGGTAGTAAATATCAGGACGGTTAGAACCGAGAAAACCGGAAATATTTTCCGCCGGTTCAACAAGGGGCCGTTCGGCGAAGATGACCAGATGGAGGATTTTTTCAATAAATTCTTCAATCAGAATCAACCGAAAGAATTCAAGCAGCGAAGCCTTGGCTCAGGGTTTATAATTGATAAAGACGGTTATATAGTTACGAACAATCATGTGGTGGAAAACGCCGATAAGATAAAGGTTATCTTAAAAGACGAGAAGGAATTTGAAGCTGAAATAATAGGGCGTGATCCCAATACGGATCTTGCTCTTATCAGGATAAAATCAGGATATAACCTGCCGGTTTTAAAAATCGGCGATTCGGATGCCCTGAAGGTGGGGCAGTGGGTGCTGGCGATAGGGAGCCCGTTTGGTCTGGAGCATACTGTTACAGCAGGAATAGTCAGCGCAAAAGGGCGTGTAATAGGCTCAGGCCCTTATGATGATTTCATTCAAACCGATGCTTCCATTAATCCGGGCAACAGCGGCGGTCCTCTTATAAATATGAGCGGCGAGGTTATAGGCGTCAATACGATCATAATAGCAGGCGGACAGGGCATCGGATTTGCGATCCCGATAAACCAGGTTAAGGGAATCGTTGAGCAATTGAAGAAACACGGAGATGTTACAAGGGGCTGGCTCGGCGTGACGATCCAGGATTTGCCGCCTGATCTTGCAGCGTATATCGGAATCAAAGACGGGAAAGGCGTTCTTGTTTCCGATGTGATTCCCGGAGATCCTGCCGATAAAGCAGGGATCAAGCCAAAGGATATCATCATTGAGATTAACGGCCAAAAAATTGAATCAAGCAGAACCCTTTTAAAAATGGTTGCCGATATCGGCGTAGGAGAGGTTGCTAAAATCAAGATATTGCGGGACGGCAAGGAAAAGACATTCCAAGTGGAAGTAGCAAAAAGAATTGATGAAAAGATAGCCTCAACGAAGGATTCAATGAAAGGACAAGCGGATGAGACAGGAATCCGGGTTGCTAATCTGACACCTGAGATGGCCAAGCGTTTTGGCATAACTGAAAAAGAGGGTGTAATCGTTGTCGGGGTTGATTCCGGCGGGGAAGGCGCTGAAGCGGGGATAGCGCCGGGCGATATCATCAGAGAGGTTAATCATCAGGCTGTAAAATCGGTAAAAGATTATACCGAAGCCATTGGAAAGATTAAAAAAGGCGAGCCCTTTAATATTTTCCTCTGGAGGTCGAAGGTCGGATTTATTATTGCCAAGCTGACGAAGTGAAAAAAGGGACAAAGGGTCAGAGGCACAAAGGCACAAAGTGAAAATACTTTCGCCTGCAAAGATAAACCTGTTTTTGCATGTTTCGGGGAAAAGGCCGGATGGATACCATGATATCGTATCTTTAATGTGCTGTGTGAGCCTGTATGATGTGATATCTTTTGATTTTGGCGGAGGCATTACATCTGTTACGTGCACAGATCCTGAAATTCCCTGTGATGAAAGGAATCATGCCCTGAAGGCTGCGCATCTTTTTCTCGGGAAATTCAGGAAAAACGAAGGAGTAAGGATACATATTGAAAAAAAAATTCCGGCAGGGGCGGGACTTGGTGGAGGCAGCAGCAATGCCGCCGCTGTTTTATCGTGTTTAAACAGACGGTTCGACAATCCTTTTTCTGTTGAAGAAATCATGGCAATGGGGCTTGAGATCGGGGCTGATGTCCCGTTTTTTTTGTTTAAAAAACCTGCTTTAGCAACCGGAATAGGTGAAAAGCTGAAAGAATATCCTCTGAAACTGCCTTATAAGATCCTGATTGTCTATCCGGGATTTGGTGTATTAACACAGGAGGTATATAATAATCTGAATTTGAGATTGACAAATTGCAAAAATAAACTTAAAAAATCTGCTTTCGTACAGGAATTTGATGCGAAGCTTCTTTGCAACGATCTCGAATCCGTTACTGTTTCAAAATATCCTGAAATAAACGAGACAAAAGAGGCTATTTTGAAACAGGGGGCCGCAGGTGTCCTAATGTCCGGGAGCGGTTCTTCCGTATTCGGCCTTTTTTCTGATAATGACAGCGCAATAAAAGCGGGCAATGCCATTTCACATAACTTCAGGTGGCGTGTTTTTGTTGTTGATGCAATATGTTGAGAAAAAAAGGGCAAAGGGGCGGAAGAGCAAGGGGCAAAGGCACAAAGGCACAGAGGCACAAAGTGAGATGTGAGAACGTCGAACGTCGAACATCGAACATCGAATGGTGAATAGGAAGAGCAAGGGGCAAAGGCACGGGAAAGCAAGGGGCAAAGGGGCAGAGGCACAAAGGCACAAAGTGAGAAAAGAAAGGGTCAAAGGCACGGGAAAGCAAGGGTCAAAGGCACAGAGGCACAAAGGCACAAAGCGGGATTTTTAACCACGAAGACACAAAGGCACAAAGAATATATTTAGTGACTTCGTGACTTA
>CAYVMK010000278.1:0-3873 GCA_964452445.1 uncultured Desulfonema sp.
TTTTAATATTCACAAACTGTGTGACACTGTTTCATTCTGCAAGAGTATTGGAGCCCGGCGAATATGAAACGGGAGGTTCGTTTGTTTTTGCCGGTTCTGTTGCTCAAGACGCTGAAAATACATACTTCAATCAGTTAGAACCTATGATATTGACAACTCCTCCTGTTGCGCTTTTTGTCCGTTCGGGCTGGGAGAACGGAATAAACACGGGCGCATATCTCGGTCTTCCGTTTGTTGATTTTTTTGTAACAAAACAAATTCTTGAAGAATCTGAAGACAGGGCTTCATACGCTATAACAGGAGATATCAGTTTCACATCGCTTCTGCTATACAATGATTTTGCTCTTCATGCTTCAGTGGATATTTTTAAAAGCAATTACAATGATAATGGCCGTATCAATCCTTTTATCAAGTTAATTGGAGGTTACAAGTCATGGAGTACAATAGATCTTTTTGATGGCTACGGGAATTCGGGTTCCGTACCCAGTTTAGGGATAACAATCGGGAATGAATCACAAGTTAAAAGTTCGTCCTATATGATTGTATCAGTAGGTATTGAAACAATTTATGGCAATGTATCCTGGGCGGATGGACCTATATCTGTTGAAATAAGTTTTAACATATCTTTATTCATGAGAAAATGAAATTAATTATCCCTCTTATTTTTATATTACTTTTATTTTCAGGTTGCATCCCGATGATAGAACAGGCACGGCTTGTTGGCACACACTCTGTTGTAGCGTCTGCATCAGGATCTTATCCGGTTTCAATTGTAACTGGAAAAGACGAGAATTATTACAACAATCAATATCCCCTGTTAAATGAAATGAAATTCCGCTTCGGTATGACTGATAAAATAGAATTGAGCGCATCAACCGACATTCAAAGATGTTTTTGCGGGGCAAAATACCTTTTCTTCAAAAAGGAGAATGATATAGTCACCGGTAAATTGCAGATTGGATGGCGCACGCTTGAGGATTTACTTCCTACGAGAGCAAAGGGAACTATTTACTATGGAAGGGATTTCGGAAATACAATCGGAGCATATTCAGGAGCATCTCTTGAATATTCAAATAATACTGACTGGGGTTCGGCATTTTTTATCGGAGCTGCTTTTTATCCGTTTGTAGATTTGATGCATGCAGTTAATATTGAACTGGGTATCGGAAATGAAATGACAAACGAACAAGAGTTCTTTGCTTATTTTGGACTCTCGCTTGATTTTCAAATATTCTAATAAATTCTTTAAAATCTGAATTTCTTGTTATAGAGGGCTTTTGCTCCATCAATGAACCCTGCTTTATATGAAGCATTAGGAAATTCAGTTTTGATTTTTAAAATGTCAAATTCGTCAGCACACCTATTCATCCCAATATAACAATTCATCCCTCTGAAGAAAACCAATTCTAATTCCGCCCAGACCACCATACCCAATAGGACACTCCTGATATTATCTTCGCTGATGCTGTCATTGTTTATTATTGTCGCTGAAAAAATTACTGCGGTCGCCGGAATCAAAAATCCCATTACAGCATCTGTTAAAAAGATTGGGAGACAATCAACACCTTTTTTGGATATCACCTTGGTATATTCAAGTTTGTTTTTTTGAGCAAATTTTCTTCCATCATCATAACCATTTTTATAACTATCAAGAAGCGATTTCTCTTGAGATAAAATAATGATTGGAACCAAAATGAAAATGAGTATTATTTTTTTCATTCTTTATAAATCTGCTGTGTGCCCTGCCAATGAGTCATAAGCAGTATCACATCAATTATTATCATTGTACCTGCACTGAGAAGATTCGCGGGCTTGTCTTTATACATCAAGTAACGATACGGGAAATACACCGTCTGAATTAAAATAATAGTTCCTAAAACCGAAGTTCTTGCCATCTCGCTGACAATATTTTCTTTAATTCTCTTCTCTCTTGAAAACTTGTAATCTCTTTTGAGTCCTTCTAGAAAATTCGTTCGTTCTTTAATAAAAAGAGAATCACTTGATGAGTGAATAGTCACCACCTCAACGGGAGATTGCATAATTTGCTTATCCTCTGAGAATGAATCCGCTGATACATTATTTATTTTTGCTTGAGAGAGCGAATTGTCAAGCGATTTCAAATATTCTTTAACTTGATTTTTCTCTACAAGTACACGCTCCTCGCTTTCGCCTGAGGGCAAAGGCTCAAGCATATAATCTATAATCTCTCCTGCCAGTGTAATAGAGGCAAATATGATCAAAATAAAGCAAATGCTTTTATTTTTCATAACATCCATCAATATAACCTCTCAAAAAAAACATATCCTTGTTTTTTGTTATCATGGAAGCTTTTATGAATATTCTGTCTTTATCAAAATTCAAGAAAATCTGATTTTTTATATACTGAATAAGAATGAATAAACCCCAAATCCCTACGACACCGTAAATATCAACTCTATAGTATTCACATCCCTTCCATATCAGTGCAAGAGCAGCAGCAGCCGGAATACCTAAATGCAGGGCATTAAATGCAGACCATTGAGAATTAAGATTTTCCAACTCACGATTTTTATAAACAGCTCGGTTAAATCCTTTTGTATAATTTTCCTTGATATCAGTGATATCAGTTTTGTCTTTGAAAATTCTCTTTAAAATGCTATTTTCCATAACTTCTGTTAGTGAATAGAGCAATGCAAACATAAAAAAATAAAAAGTCGGTTGAACCTGAGCTATGTACTCTTTTTTTTCATAGTCATTTGCTTCTTCTCTTATTACATTGGCATAAAAATAGATGGAAGGGATAAGGAGCAGGGAAAGCGCAGGCATTATAAAAGAAAAAGCGTTAAAGTAATTAGCATACTTTATGACTGTCTTATTATTTATATCATACAACCCCTTATATTCTTCATCAAATATCAGTACACTTTTATTTTCAAATTTTAAAAAATGGACTATTTGCTCATCTATTGTTGTTGGAGAATACAAAGTTATCTTCTTTAGCAGAGATGTGGCGTCAAGAGATACTGAATCAGCTTTTTCAGCGAGTATTCCGTCAATTTTTATTGAGTCTGCTCCGAAAAATGGGAAAACAACCTTTTCGGCATAGTAGGATTTTTTTATGAGCATCTCTTTTTTATGTACATCTCCTACTATGCCTATAAGTTCGTAAGGCATCAATATGTTGAAAATAAAAACTGAAAGTGTTACAATAAATACTATCTTTTTTCCCATAGTATAAGTTTACTATAAAATACATTCAAGTCAATATTGTTGTATCAAATCTCTTGAATATACTTTTATTTAGTGCTATCATTTTCCTATGAGGCGGATAATTGGATTCTTTGGATTGGTTTTAATATTCACGAACTGTGTGACACTGTTTCATTCTGCAAGAGTATTGGAGCCCGGCGAATATGATTACGGAGCAAATGCTGACATTGGAATCAGCAATTTTGTGCTAAACGATAACCTCGCATTAACTATGCCGATATCAACTCCGCCATTTTCATTTTTTGGAAAATGGGGATTTCAATATGGTACGAACTTAGGTGCATATATTGGTTTGCCTTATGTCGGTATTTCACTACAAGAAAGAATAATCAGTGAGAGCAAGTATATTCCTTCAGTATCAATGACATTTGAGTTTTGTGCTGTCTATTTTTTGTTTCATAGAGAATACGATTATTTTTTATCTGTTGATCTTTTTAAAAATCAAATTATAAAAAATCCTTATTTGAATCCTTCAATGAGATTAAGATTTGGAAGAAGATTTATTGAAACAGCCAATGTAGCAGATGCTTTCTATTTTTATCTTGAAGATGAAAACTGTGTTGAAGCAAGTTTAATTCTCGGTAATGAAATCGGCACTTTTGATGGATTGAATTTTTTCCCATA
>CAYVMK010000279.1:0-3851 GCA_964452445.1 uncultured Desulfonema sp.
TGAGCGCATATAGTGTTGAAAATTGGGGAATCGTTAGTTAATCATATGAATTCTTTTACATTTGGCGATTAGGTATATATCTTTGGTTTGAGAGAAGACTCATGAACGGATTCAATATTGGAGCAAGGAGGTTTTTATGAAGTACGGGTGCTCAATGGGCTGTGAAGGTACCAAAACATATTCTGAACCTGGAAAATGCCCGGTGTGCGGCATGAAGCTCGTGCCTGTCGAAGAGGCGTCTGCCCGGAAACAGGGTGAACACGCGAAAGAACACGACCACTCCAAACATTAGCTCAGGTATCGCCGCTGAAATCCAGAAATTTCCGGGAGGGTCCCATGAAGAACAAAGCACTGACAGGCTACAACCACAGTGATCATCCGCACAACCACCACCATGATGGGGGAAATCCTTGCATCTGCGGTACGGAAAATTGCGACGGCCGCTGTGTGGATAATTGCCAATGTTCATACCAGGAATTGAATCTCGCCATGCCTGTTCCTCTCCCGGTCGCTTCGGCCAAAGCCGAGGCATATATCTGCGCGATGCGCTGCGAGGGCGACAAGACGTACCCGAAACCTGGCGATTGCCCTGTATGCGGGATGCACCTGGTCAAAGTGGTGGCATTCGGGGCTCCTACTGGAGAAGGCGAAAGCGAGGAAATGGCAGCCTTCAGGGCCATGCGAGGCAAACTAATCCTGTCGGCCTTGCTTGCGCTCCCAGTTTTGTTTCTTTCGATGGGCGAGCTTGTCCCGGGGCTGGGGGACTTCATTATGGGACTTTTCCCCAGGAAAATAAATCTCCTCATCCAACTCGTGCTCTCCCTGCCCGTGGTTTTCTGGTCTGCTTCTTTCATCTATGTGAAGGGAATAAAGAGCGTGATTTCCAGGAATCTGAATATGTTCACGCTCATAACGCTGGGCACTGGCGTCGCCTGGTTTTTTAGCGTCGTCGGCACCTTGTTACCCGGAATTTTCCCCGCTTCGCTCAAGGCCGCGGACGGCTTCGTACCCGTCTACTTCGAAGCCACTGTCATCATCATCACACTCGTTATACTCGGCCAAATGCTCGAACTTCTGGCGCACGCCAAGACAAACGGAGCGATCAAGGAACTTCTCAACCTCGTCCCCGCGGAAGCTCTTGTCATAAGAAACGGCAAGGAAACAAAGATTCCTCTGGCGGAAGTCGCCGCGGGCGACTTGATCCGCGTGAAACCCGGCGAAAAGATACCTGTCGACGGCGCGCTGCGGGAAGGCAGTGGCGTCGTCGACGAATCGATGATCACCGGGGAACCTTTGCCCGTCGAGAAGAGATCAGGCGATAAGGTTACCGGCGGCACGATCAATACCAACGGCAGCTTCGTCATGGTCGCGGAGAAAGTCGGCGGCGACACGCTCCTTGCGCGCATCGTCGCGATGGTGAACGAAGCCTCCCGCTCGAAGGCTCCTATCCAGAGGTTGGCGGACACCGTGGCGGCCTACTTCGTTCAGGCGGTCATGCTGATTTCCATCGCGACCCTCTTTATCTGGGGCTTCGGGTTCTCAAAATGGGATCACGGGATCGTCAACGCGATCGCCGTGCTCATCATCGCATGCCCCTGCGCTCTCGGACTCGCGACGCCCGTATCCATCATGGTGGGCACGGGAAAGGGAGCGAAACTAGGCATCCTGATAAAAAACGCGAAGGCTATCGAGCAGATGCGGAAGGTCGATACGCTGCTGGTGGACAAGACGGGCACCCTCACGATGGGCAAGCCCGCGGTCACCTTGAGCAAAGGTTTCGGTGGTGTTTCGGACGACGAAGTTTTACGGCTCGCGGCTTCCGTGGACAGAAACAGCGAACATCCGCTCGCTGCCGCGATTGTCGTCGCCGCCGAAAAGAAAGAGATGCGTCTTTCGTCCTCCACTGAATTCGTTTCGGTGACGGGGATGGGGGCGAAAGCGCTTATCGACGGTCGACAAGTATCGGTGGGAAACGCGAAACTGGTCGCTACCGTGCTGGGTGCCCAGATGGCAGATCTCCAGGAAGAGTTCGTCCGCGGCTTGCAGGCCGAAGGCAATACCGTAATGTATGTGACGGACGGCGATCGCGTCGCGGGAATCATTGGCGTTTCAGACCCCATCAAGGAATCGACTCCCGACGCGGTGAAGCGTCTGAAACACCTTGGGGTCCGCATCATCATGTTGACTGGCGACAATAAGACGACCGCCTCGGCGGTGGCGAAAAAGCTCGAACTCGACGATTTCGTGGCCGAATGCCTGCCTGAGGACAAATTCGAGACAGTCAAGAAAATGCAGGCTGAGGGCGCCTTCGTCGCCATGGCTGGCGATGGCATCAACGACGCGCCTGCCCTCGCGCAGGCCGATGTCGGCATCGCGATGGGCACGGGAACCGATGTGGCCATGGAAAGCGCGGAAATCACGCTCGTGAAGGGCGATCTTACGGGCATCGCCCGCGCCAAGTCGTTGAGCGTCTCCGTCATGCGCAACATAAGGGAAAACCTGTTTTTCGCTTTCGCCTACAACGTGATAGGCATTCCGATCGCCGCGCTCGGACTTCTCAATCCTATTCTTGCCGGCCTCGCGATGGCCTTGAGCTCGGTCTCCGTCCTGGGCAACGCGCTCAGAATTAAGGGCGCGAAGCTGGAGTGAAAGTAACTAGAGCATTCCAGAAGAAGCGTTAGGCACTTTCACGGCAGCTGATGCAAATTCCTATAAGCTCCGCGTGAATATTTCGCTTTTCTCTAAAAATTCTCTAATAAATTCTCTAAAATTCTCTAAATCTCTAAATAAATTCTCTAAATCTCTAAGTGGGGTATCCACTTGACTCAGGTCGGTACAAGATGTAGTGGTATTCTATGGAAACGCAGCCGCGTCCGCCTGCCGACGACTACCCCACGACCATTGAGGAATTGGAATTCCGATTTTCTACCGAAGAGGCCTGCCGAGCGTATCTTTGGAAACTCCGCTGGCCTAATGGTTTTCACTGCCCTCGGTGCCAAGGTTCCCGGATATGGCCAACGGGCCGAAATAATCTTTTCGAGTGTGTCCATTGCCATCACCAGGTCTCGGTGACTGCCGGGACTGTTTTCGAGGGGTCGCGCAAGCCATTGGTGCTGTGGTTCCGGGCAATGTGGTGGATGACCAACGAAAAGAACGGAGCGAGCGCACTGGGTCTGCAAAGGCTTCTTGGGCTTGGAAGCTATCAAACCGCCTGGGCATGGCTTCATAAGCTTCGAAGGGCTATGGTCCGCCCAGGTCGGGATCTTCTTTCCGGACGGGTCGAAATTGACGAGACGTACTGGGGCGGACCAAAGGCGGGGAAACGTGGCAGAGGGGCTGAAGATAAAGCACTGATCGTCATCGCAGCTGAAGAGGATGGAGCAGGGATCGGCAGAATCCGAATGGCGCGGATTCCTGACGCTTCAGGCTTGAGTCTCGAAGGTTTCATTCTAGCCAGCGTGGTAGTAGGTGCAACCGTTCATACAGATGCATGGAGAGGCTACAGCGATTTGGACTCCCTTGGCTTTGTCCACGAGATAACAAATCTGAGCAGTAGCGACAATCCGGTCCACGTAGTCATGCCACGGGTCCACCGCGTTGCGGGGTTATTGAAACGCTGGATCCTGGGCACACATCAAGGCGGTATCAGCCACGAGCATCTTGAATATTACCTTGATGAGTTTACTTTCCGCTTCAACCGGCGAACATCACGAAGCCGCGGGAAGCTGTTCTATCGCCTTCTGCAACAAGCGGTGAATACTGAGTCTGTCCCTTATGCAAACCTCGTGGGCGGGTCTCCCAACGCCAAACCACAAGCTGTAGTAGGTACCTGACCGAAGTGGATACCCCAC
>CAYVMK010000280.1:0-3851 GCA_964452445.1 uncultured Desulfonema sp.
GGTTTCCTTTTCATTCTGACTCCTGAATTCTGGCTCCTGGCTCCTGAGTAGTTACCATATAATTATGTCAGGAATTCTCAATTTTTCTTACATTAAGCCAGACGTCAAAAAAACCAAGCCCTATTATAAACAAAAATATTATATGCTGAAGCGCAATAAGGCTGTATAAAAAAATTTTGAGCGTTTGCGGCAACTGTTTTTTTTCAAAATAAAAAGATACTATGGCTATGCCCTGAAAGAAATATATAACCATAAGTATAAGTAAAATATTTATTCCTGTAACCTTAATGTTTTTGTCAGGGATGAAAAGTATCAGTGATGACGCGATCACCACCCAGACAAGATGTTCAGGCGCCTTCCACAAATTGAGGGAGCCGAAATCAGGATAAAAAAGATTTTTTTTTACAAGCGCCTTTTTTGAAATCAGAAGGCTTGTCCAGCTCACAAAGAGAGTGGAAGCAATTATTAAAGCCGGAATGATCCTCACAAAAACATACTGAATCTGATCCATGGAATCCGAAATCATCCGGATATTTTCTTCCGATACCCCCATGTTTTTATAAAGATCCATGGCAAGCTTTAAATTTGTTGCAACATATTCCGAAGCAATAGTGTAAATTCCTGCGCCCTGGATATTGCCGTATATCATCAAGCCTATACCGCTTGTTCCCAGAACTGCGCAGGATGTATAAATAACTGTTTTTTCGACCGAGAGATTGAGAAAAAAAAATTCACTCAGCATAAAGCCCAAAAAAAGAAGTTCTGCAAAAAAAAACAAGTCAATTGAAACATTGCGTACAGCCAGTACAATAACAAGGATTGTTGCCGCAAATATAAAAATGCCTGATTTTCTGCCCAGTTTGGAACGGTAAAATAGTACGGGCAAGGGAATAAACAGGGCGAATAAAAAGCCTATAACAGGGATATAGATAGACGCTAAACATATCAGGCCTGATAAGGCAGTCCCTTTTACAATATCCTCTGTTATTTCCCCTTCGGAGTATGACATTATCCTGGCCTTCCTTATACCTGGTCAAAACCGGATGTTCTTCAAAGGTCTCCCTTGTATATTGCTAAAAATCCAGAGTGCCGACATACGGCAGAAGGGCTATAGTTCTTGCGCGTTTGATCGCGTGAGTTAAGACCCTCTGGTGTTTGGCACATGTGCCGGAAATTCGTCTAGGGGTTATCTTGCCTCTTTCGGTTGTAAAGTATCTCAGTGATTTTGAATCTTTATAATCTATTACAAGAGTTGAATCGGCACAGAAACGGCATACTTTGCGCCTGTGAAACACTTTTTTTTTCTTTTTATCCGTATCGGTTTGTCCTTTTCCCTGATTATCAAAAACCATATGCTACTCCTTTTCGTTGCTCTCTTTTTCTGTATCGATTCCTTCCGGTTCGCTCTCTTTTGAGGGAGCAGCGGAATCTTCCGGTTTGCCGGTTTGCGCCTGTGAAGCTGCTTCTGCCGCCGCTTTAGCCATATCTTCCTTTATCTTGTCGATGTCGGCATTTTTATCAAGCAGGATGGTCATGAATTTAAGAACCCGGTCGTCGATTCGGAAAAAGCGCTCCATCTCACTCACAAGCAAGCCTGTCCCGCAGTAGTCAAGACGGATATAATAGCCGCGGGTTTTCTTCATGATTTCGTAAGCAAGCTTCTGGTTTCCCCATTCGTCAAGCTTGACAAGAAATCCGTTTTTCTGGGGGATAAGGTCTTTGATTTTTTCCAACAGGGGAATCCTGTTTTCTGCTGAAATATCAGGATCGATGATAACAGTTGATTCGTACCTTCGCATAAAACCTCCTTCTGGATTTAAAGCCCCGGTATATGGCCGGAGCAAGGATAAAATTACATTTGATGTAATTATTAAAAAGCTGCTTTCATTATCATTTCAAAAATATAAGTGTCAAGACTTTAAAAATGTGATATTACCGCATGAAATGAAATATGCAACAAAGCCGATTAGTTGTAAAAATTGACGATTTCTTGTAAAGTCGCAAAAGCGGCCCGCCTAAGGCGTATTAAAACCATGAAGAGCACGAAGTTTATGCAGGAAAAAGAATAACCTTTTTAAACATTCCATTTTTTCTTCGTGACCTTCGTGGTTGAAATCAGACTTTTTACGAAGCCGTCAAAGGTAGAGAGCGAACCGAAACAGCGAGCGCAAGCCCTGCTGTTTTTGGCGGGAAGCTTCAATAAAAAGAACAACTGCTGTATTAAAGACCGCATCGGGAGCAAATATAAGGCATGGAATACCTGCTTAAATTCATTGACATATTTCTTCATTTGGACGAACACCTTGGCCTTGTCATACAAAGTTACGGCAACTGGACCTATTTAATATTGTTTCTAATAATATTCTGCGAGACCGGCCTGGTGGTAACGCCCATACTGCCAGGTGACTCGCTCCTGTTCGCCATAGGCACGTTCGCGGCCTCCCGGTACCTGGATATAACAAAGACTCTTGCTCTGCTTTCAGCCGCTGCGATCCTGGGCGACACAGTCAACTACTGGCTGGGAAGTTTCATCGGCGCGAAGGTATTTCACTACGAGAATTCGAGGATTTTCAGGAAAGAATATCTTGACAAGACCCGCCGTTTCTACGAAAAATACGGCGGCAAGACAATAATAATAGCGCGCTTCGTGCCGATAGTGCGCACCTTTGCGCCTTTTGTGGCCGGTGTCGGCGTCATGACCTACCTGAGATTCCTTGCATATAACATTGCAGGTGGTATTTTGTGGATATTCTCGATAATGCTGGCCGGCTATTATTTCGGCAATATCCCCGTAGTCAAAAACAATTTCACCATAGTGATAATCGCCATTGTCTTCATCTCCATACTCCCGGGTGTAATAGAATACATATTGCACAGAAAGCAGGCCCGGGGCGCTCAAGCCGACAAAGAGGATTCCGGATCAGAATATTGATGCGCCTTCGCTCGAGGCTGCGATCAACCTTGAAAACCGCAGAGCCTTCCTGAACAAGCCCGTTACATTGGAGGAGCTTTCTTTTCTTCTCTGGGCAACTCAGGGCATCCGCCATAAAATTGATTGCGGACATGCCTATAGAACCGTCCCTTCCGCAGGCTGCCGCCATGCACCGGAAACCTATCTCTGTGTTTTGAATGTCGAGAGTTTGGAACAAGGTGTGTATCGCTACCTGCCGCTGGAGCACAAGCTCCTTTTTGAATTTACCGAAGATCATCTTAATAGAAAGATTGTGGAAGCTGTTTACGGTCAGCCATATCCCGGGAAGGCCGCCGTTACATTCATATGGACAGCAATACCCTACAGAATGGAATGGCGATATGATCTTGCGGCACATAAAGTGATTGCTCTTGATGCCGGACATGTCTGTCAGAATCTTTACCTTGCCTGTGAGGCTATAAGTGCCGGTACATGCGCTATTGCCGCTTATGATCAGGATGCCGTGGACCGGCTGCTGAGGATCGACGGTATAGATGAATTCACCATCTACATGGCGCCTGTGGGAAAAGTATAAAACTGATTCGTCGGCTCGCAATTCAATATATATCAAGCATTATTCTAGTGGTAGCCAGCATGTGGAATCCTCCATCTCTCTTATAATTTGTATTTTGACATGATATACGGAATGATAAAAATAAATTGATAAAAATAAATTGTTGCCAAATGCATGTTAAAAGATTTATATGTTTTATAGGCCAGTTAAGCTGAAACAAGGAGATCTGGCGGTCAAGGATTTCAAGGAATGCGCGAAAAAGATCGCTTGGAACACTGGGGATCCCCACAAGTTTGGGAGTTCACCGGAAACTTTAGTCCAATATAGAAACCCTTGCCCTCAGGGCAAGGTCAGAGAGAATCGGCT
>CAYVMK010000281.1:0-3844 GCA_964452445.1 uncultured Desulfonema sp.
TTTTCCGGGAGAGTTTTTAACCGATGAAAACACAAAAAGGATTAAAGATATTGCAGCAAGAAAATATCTGACGCCTGACGGCGAACACGCTTATATTACCGGGGAAGAGCTCGAAAATCTGCTGGTACGCAAAGGCTCCATCACGGATATGGAGCGCAGGATAATTGAAAACCATGCGGCTGTCACCTTTAAAATCTTGACGCATCTTCCATTCCCGCGAAAGCTCATAAATGTGCCGGAGTATGCTTCCGGGCACCATGAAAAGCTGGACGGATCGGGATACCCGAGAGCCCTTGCGGCAGAGAATATGCCGCTGCAGTCGCGTATAATTGCGGTTGCCGATATCTTCGAAGCCTTAACCGCAAGGGACAGGCCTTATAAAAAGCCCATGCTTCTTTCCCAGGCTCTCGAAATAATGGGCAGGATGAAAAATGACAACCATATTGATCCCGACATTTACAGTCTTTTCATTGAGAACAGGCTTTATGAAAAATATTTTCTGAAAGAGGCTGAAAATAAATAGTGTCCATTCGAAAACAAAATTCGGATATATGTAAGTTTCCGATTCGGAAATCGGCAATTTTGGGCAAGCTCAAGGAAATCAAGGGATTGCGCGGAGACATACGCATAGTATGCCGCACAAGAAATCCCGCAGATTGACACAGAGATCGCACAAAAGGGCCATTTCCGGATGGAAACCAAATAAAGGAGCAGAATAAATGGGAACAGACAACATCTTTTTCTTGGAAAACCTTGAATGGTTCGATGACACCGGCAGGGAGCTTGTTCGTCGTATTCCTGAAAAAGGCTCCGGAGAGATCAAATACGGCGCCCAGATGACCGTTAGGCAAAGCCAGGCCGGTGTCTTTTTTTACAAGGGAAAAGCTATAGACGCTTTCGGCCCGGGACGCCATACGCTGAAGACCGCCAACATCCCGGTGCTCACAAAAATAGCAAGCATTCCGTGGGGCATGTCCAGCCCGCTTCGGGCCGAAGTCTATTTTGTAAACCTCAAGGTCTTCACAAATCTCAAGTGGGGCACGAGAGACCCTGTGGCATTCAAAGATTCTCAGCTTGGCCTCGTAAGGCTGAGAGCTTTCGGAATATTCAATATGCAGGTTGTGCAGCCTGTCCTTTTCATAAACAGCATGGTCGGAACCCAGGGGATATTCACAACCGCCGAAATAGAAGAATATTTAAACAGCGTGATCGTATCGAGATTCAACGACTACATGGGAGAGACTCTCGATTCCATACTGAACCTGCCGGCAAAATACGAAGATATTGCGGAAGGGCTGGCAAAGCGCCTTAAAACCGATTTCGGCCGCTTTGGACTCGGTCTTGCCGATATTTATATCAACTCAATCACTCCCCCGCCCGAAGTGCAGCAGGCTATAGATGACCGGAGCCGCATCGGCCTCTTTGACGACATGAATAAACTGATGCAGATGAAAGCCGCAATGGCCATGGAAAAGGCTTCGGAATCAGAAGGCGCTTCGGGAGGCATGGGCGCAGGCCTCGGAATTATGATGCCTGCCATGTTTGCAAAATACTTTGCCGCGGGAGAAAACGGATCCGGCAAAGCAGGCTCAAAAGAATCGGTGAATTGCCCTGAATGCGGTAATCAGGTGGCTTTTGACGCAAAATTCTGCCCATTCTGCGGCCATCAGCAGCTTGTCTTTATCCGGTGCGGAAGCTGCGGAAAGAATCTTACTCCTAATTCCAATTTCTGCCCCCGCTGCGGTAATCCCGCCGGAGAAAAAGAAAAACCGAGAGTATGCGCCAAATGCGGAGATAAAAATCTGGCCGACTCGGTTTTCTGCAATAAGTGCGGTGAAAAGCTTTAATATCAGCATAGAGCATAAATGCCCCCAGTGCGGCGCACCGGCAGTCCTGGAAGAGACAGACCGTCTTTTTGCGTGCCCTTTCTGCAGAGTCAAATCGTTTCTTCCGGAAAACGGTTATTTCCGCTATGTAATTCCCTACCCTGATTCCGCCGGGAATCCTGCCGTGCATTTCCCGTACTGGCGATTCAAGGGAACCCTCTTTTCAAGCAACCCCGCAGAGACCGTCTACAGGTTTATAGATATAAGCCACCAGGGAACAGAATCGGAAATATTTCCCGTATCCCTCGGATTCCGAACCCAGGCTCTGAAGCTTAAATTCGCTCTCCCTGAAACTACGGGAATATTTATAAAACCGGAACTTTCTCCTGGCGATATAGTCCATATCGCAAAAAAGCGGTTTTCAGACAAAGGAGCCGGAGGCCCTGTCATTCAATCATTCATAGGAGAAACAACAAGCATTATCTACTCGCCGTTTTATGTGAAAGACAAACTCTGGGATGCCGTGCTCAACAGGCCTGTTTCAGCAGCGCTCCCGGGGGATTTTGATCTTAATATTTTCAGGGCCGGAAAGCCCGACTGGACAATCGGCTTCATACCGGCGATTTGTCCGGCCTGCGGATGGGATCTGGCAGGTGAAAGAGACTCCCTCATCCTTTTGTGCAAAAACTGCAACTCTGCATGGCAGCCTGACGGCAGAAAATTCGGGAAAATCAATTTCGGATGCATTCAGGAATCGGGCGAAGATTTTTTATTCCTTCCCTTCTGGCGGATAAGAGCGGGTATTTCGGGGATAGCACTTGATTCATATGCCGACCTTGCAAAAATAGCCAATCTTCCGAAAGTAGTTCAGGATGGATGGAAAGATATAAGTTTTAAGTTCTGGATCCCGGCATTCAAGGTCAGGGCGCAGCATTTCATCCGACTTGCGACACACATGACGCTTGCACAGCCTGATGATGAGATTAAAGGCATTGTGCCTGCAGGCACGATGCACCCTGTTACCATCCCTGTTTCCGAAGCAATTGAGAGTTTTAAAACCGTCATGGCGGGTTTTGTAAAACCGAAAAAAGACTATTTCCCTTTACTCCAGGATGTCCGGATAACTCCTGAAGATTTTACGCTTGTATATATTCCTTTTGAAGAAGGGCACCATGACCTGATACAGGCGGAATACCGGATGGCGTTAAACAAAGCCCTTCTTACAACAGCCGGCAACCTATAGAGACCATTGCATAACACCCCCTTT
The DNA here is from genome assembly GCA_964452445.1 of uncultured Desulfonema sp. Lineage (GTDB taxonomy): Bacteria > Desulfobacterota > Desulfobacteria > Desulfobacterales > RPRI01 > RPRI01. The sequence goes on from CAYVMK010000281.1 coordinate 3,094, forward strand.
TGCCCGATTATTATAAAGAATTGGTTTCCGATCTCTGGTTTGCCTGAGGTATGGCCCGTAAAGGGCAGATTGTTTTATCATCAAATCGTTAATGATGGCGTATTTAATAATTATGGTATAAGTACAATAGTGGCGTGATTTCCCAGATCGAATGATAGTTTGATGGGAAGTCCGTTGAATGGGAATGGATAAATCAAGGAGGATAAAATGAAAAAGTTATGCGCTATTATTCTGTTTTATCTGGTAATTGGTTGCCTTTCCACAAGTGTTTATGCAGAGTTATATATGTGGACAGATGAAAAAGGCATTAAACATTTTTCGAATACTACACCAAACGAGCAAGGTAAAAAAAATATTGAGCAAAAAGGAGAAATCAAATTTGATGAGGCTAAACACCAGGAAATTATAGAACAGCAAAAGGCAAGGGTTCAGGCAGAGGCAAATCAAAAAAGAACGCCTTTAAAAGAAGAAAATGGGCGAGAGTTAAGGAAAAAATTTGTACGTGATACGGCATACGGTAATTATCATCATATGTGGGGACTTCCTCCTCTTCAAAATCCTCCACCTCCTCTTCCAGAAAGTTCAGTAATGCAAGAACAAAAAATGAAAAAAATGGTAAAAGACGCGGTAGAAGACGCGGTAAGAGAAGGGATAGCGAACGATAGATTAATGCATGGAAGACCTTATAAAAGCAGATACTGACAATCAGCCCAACAATATTTATAATTATTATTTTTTTTTGGAAATGCAT
>CAYVMK010000282.1:0-3825 GCA_964452445.1 uncultured Desulfonema sp.
AAAAGAAAAAATATCAGTGATGATCAGCGTAGATCGGTGGCTGAGTAGTTACCTTCAAGTTGAAACATTAACTCCAAAGTATCACCACAACCAAGATCTTTCGCCAGAATTAAATAGTACCGACATTATTCAAGAGAATCTTGCGGTCTCGAAAATCCTGGAAAAGGGTTTCCTTTTCATTGAAGATAAGCGCCATCACGATTAAAATAATGCCAACCACTCCAGTTCAATATATCGTATTTCTTTGAAGATTCCCGTAGCTTGCTGCGAGGATCTTCAAATAATTGAAATTATTTTGTGGAGGATATGTTTGAACAGGATCACACTTAAGTTGCGGAAATAATATCTTTGAAATAACCGTGATCTTTATCCGAAATCTCAACGATGCAGACCCCGATTCCGACCGTTTTATTTTCACCGTCTATCCCATACATATCCGACCAGACGACTTTTCCCGAAACTTCAATCGCATCGTAATCGGGAGGCCTTATGTGCAATATATATATTTCATTCAGAAGAAGAGGTTCGTCGCAGGATATGGAAACTCCCTGAGCGCTTATATTCGTTGCTTCACCATCAACGGTTCCGCTGTTCATTATAATCGTGACGGGCCATTTGACATCCATCCTGTAATGCTTCCGTCTGTCGGCAGGGTCGCTCAATGTTAAACCTCCTGTGTTAAAATAAACACTCTATTTGAAGAATTTGCGGAAGAAATAACTATTTAAATCCTACCCCGATAAACGGGACAAGTAAGTTTACAAGATTATTTCCTGCCGCTCTTTTCAGTGCCCCCTTGAGGGGTGGAAAAACGCAGGAAATAATTTCTTACTTACTAATCTATTAAAAAACCGATATAATGTCAAACATTAACCTGCCTTTTCCGAACTCCGATAAACGGGACTCTTTTTAGTGCCCCCTTGAGGGGTAGAAAAACGCAGAAAATAGTTTCCAACTTGCTAATAAACCGGCTCTTTGCGGTAGCATGGTAATTTTGCTTGACTAATTCTATCAGATTATTCATGTAATTAATAGCTGAGAGCTTTGAATAACTCAAATTTGCCATGTCGGGGTGTGGTGGCGCAAACATGGTCCCCGATAGGATGTTATGCAAGGTCTCAAGCTGAACATATTTTCCTGATATCTGTTTTTTAAGAAACAGGGGGAGATACTTATTCATGGATATCAAATCAGGTGTAATTCCCTTAAATTTTTCCGGAATCCTCGGACATTACCTGGATAATCTGTCCGACCTGGTCGTAATCGTTCTTGACCCGCACAAAAAAATACTTGAATGCAACAGCGCTTTTTTGAGGCTGATGAATCTTCCCGGAAAGCCTCATGGCCGAAATATCGGCTCTTTCATGTCAGCCGATGCCATTGGTTCCATAATCATAAATCCCAAAGAGACACAGCCTCCTCGTGAATGCCATCTGAAGTTTTTATCGGACGAATCAGGAAGCCTCATGCTGAGGTGTTTTGTTTTCAGCGATGAAGAAAATATTATACTTCTTGGTGAAAAACTCATACCGGGCAGGGATGACATCGTGGAAAAGCTCGGCCGGCTGAACAATGAGTTTGCGAACATGACACAGGAGTTAACAAAAAAAAATATAGCTCTTGAAAAGGCAAAAGCCAGGATAAGAGAACTCAGCCGCATCGATACTTTAACCGGCCTCTTAAATCGCAGATCTTTCCATGAGGCGTTCAACAGGACTTTTTCCTATACCATAAGGCATAATCAGCCTCTCTCTCTTTCCATTGCAGCTCTCGATGGTTTCAAGTCCATAAACGTCACATACGGACATGATATGGGAGACAAGGCGCTTGTGGCCTTTTCCGGTATTTTGCAAAGCATATTGCGGACAGAAGATATAGTCTGCCGGTTCGGAGGCGAGGAATTCATTCTGCTGATTCCCGGCGCAAAAGCCGGTGAAGCTTCGGTTCTTATCGAAAGAATCAGAAAAACTGCCGAGGCATTCGCAATAACCGGCTTTGACGTCAAAATTACCGCAAGTTTCGGAATTGCCCAGTTGATGCAAACAGATACCTTCGAAAGCCTTTTAAAAAGAGCGGATGAAGCTCTTTACGAGGCAAAATCCGCGGGGAAAAACAGGTGGGTTATAAAGTAATTTTGTCCTCAACCCGGCTGACATCCGGGAGACATCACTTTTACCCCATGAATACCGAAAGAACGTCCCTTCTGGCATTAACATGCATTATTGTAACCTGGATAAGATCCTCCGGCTTTAAATCTATGCCGCTTGAGGATGGAAGCTCGCATTCCAGCATGTATTCGGGTATGAGTATCTGGTAGCTGCTTTTCCTTTTCCCGAGAACAATGGCTTCTTCCTTCTGGCCGGTTCTTTTTTCCAGATACTTCAGCAGCCAGTACCTGTTTCTTTTTGACTGGATGCTTAACACATTTGCCATCGGCTGCTCTACCTGCCGTATCAGGCCGTCTATCTCTTCAGGCGCATATGGTGTGTCGAGGCCGTGTATAGCCCGTATCTGGCGCTGGGTAATGAGGTCATAATATTTCCTTATAGGAGAGGTCGCCGTAACATAGCAATCAAGTCCGAGTCCAGAGTGGCGTTCCGGCCTGGAACCGAGAACGAACCTGCTCAAAAGCCTCCTTTGCATGTAGTTCTGGAACAGTGTGCCTTCTTCTCCCTTATAAAGACGGTTCCTCGGGCCGGGCTGTGTCCTGAAAACGGCCGGAGTATTATTTTCAGCAAGAAACCTTGCCATGAGCCAGTTGGCCATGATCATGATTTCGGATACCATCATTCTGCCGGGACTCTCCCTGTTTATCCTGTTTACCGATATTACCCCGTTTTCATCTATCCATATATTGATATCCGGCATTGTTATGTGAACAGCGCCCGAGGCAAGCCTTATCTGGCGGAATTTTTTGGCAAGATCGCAGAGTATGGCTATACCCTTATTGTCTTCAACTGCGGTGTTCGCATCATAATAGGTCATCTGGCGCTTAACTCTGACAAGGCTTGGGAAAATATCATATCCGATGATATCGGCCGAGGGCTTGATGTTTGCCATTATGCTTATGCATGGACGCAGCTCTCCTGCTTTAAGGCTGCAGAGGTCTTCGGCAAAGGACGGGGGAAGCATCGGTATTTTCAGGTCGGGCATATAAATCGAACTTCCCCGGTTAAGCGCCTCCCTGTCGATAACATCTCCCTTTTTTATAAAATGAGCTACATCCGCTATATGGATGCCGAGGCGGTAATGATCTCCCATATCTTCAATGCTCAATGCATCGTCAAAATCAAGGGTCGCCTGGCCGTCAATTGTAACTACCGGAAGGTCGGTCAGGTCAGTCCGCTTTCCTTCCGAAGAAAAAGTCCCGGGAGATAAGAGCGTCCCGCTGACCCTGTTCAATACCTGTTCCGGAAAGGAAGCGGGTATGCCCAGCCTGTACAGATCTATGTTTTCGTTCTCATCAAATATTCCGAGTCGCACAAAAAGGCGGAAAAGACCTTCTCCAGGATCAATACCGGCTTTTTCTAAAATTGCATTCCCGACCGTATAATGGCTGCTCTCTTTTCCCAGCATATACAGCGACTTGAGAATCTCGGCAAATTCTCTGCTCTTATCGTCAAGGACGCCTGGCATAAAAGGCTTGCTGATTGTTTCTCTAACCCATCTGCTTCCTTCCGCAATCAACCTGTTTTTCCTTGCGATTTCTTTTTCTCTTGCATCAATCTGCTCAACCACCTCTTCCGAATTCGGGAAAAACCTGTCGTAATCGAATTTGAAATACATCCTGTTGTTGAAAAAACCCCCACCAAACCCACCCAACAC
>CAYVMK010000283.1:0-3810 GCA_964452445.1 uncultured Desulfonema sp.
AGCCACCTTCAAAAGCTCGGTATAAACAGGACCTTCCGGCAGAAGATCGCTTGTAAACAGAATGATCTCCTCAGCATTAAAAAGATCCGTATTAAAATCCTTATGCTTTCTCATTGCTTCAATCAGTCTCTCATTATTAACTCTGTCTTTAAAACGGCCTATGGTAAGATGTCCCTTAAACGGCCTCTCTTCTTTTTTAAAACCGGATTTCTCCAGCCTTTTTTCAAGAGCGTCCTGAAAACTTAAAAGCAGGGATATCTGGCCTGAAAAACCGGCCCATATCACCCTCGGGCGGGCAACAGAAGGGAACACGCCGATCCCTTTTGCAGAAAGCGTTAAAGGTGAACAGCAGCCTGCGCAGTCACCCATTGCAATCCCGATGATCTCTGTATCCGATTCGCTTATGTTTCCGAAAAATTTCAGAGTAAGATGAATGTTTTCAGGCCGGACCCATCTTACCGGAAGCCTGTATTGCTTCAAATCTTCCTGAATTTTATTTATGGAAGATAATATGTTCTCAGGAAGTCTCAGCGCTATAAAAGCTCTCATGTTGAGACCTTTGCATAACATACGATCTGAAGCCATACACCGGCATGGCTAATCGGGAGATCATCTGTCCGGCAGAGTAAACTGTGGTTCACCCAGAAAGAACCTTCCCTTTGAAATCCATTCCTTCAATATATCCGCTATTTCGCGGGCCTTTGAAAGGCTTGAAAGCGGGACTGTCGGAACTTTTTCGCCCCTGAAGGTTATAAACCCGCTTTTTAACTGGGCGTAACTCACCTGGCCATATGATTTTGAAATTCCGTTCGGGTAATCATTCCCGTAATCGATAATCTGAGTAAATATTTCATCATCGGATATGCCGGTATATGACGCAATCTCTTCATTCAATACCGGAATCGGAACCCCGAGACCTACCGACAGGGAGCAACCATAACCTAGGAGACCGACACCGACAAGCCAGTCCGGGCTCATATTTTTAAGGTCTCCCATAACCCACATGGTGCCCGCGGGAGTGACCGGCACCCCCTTTTCGTTTCTTTTCGCAGAAGGCTTGTGTTGTGTTCCGTGCCAGGTAACATATCCTGTTCCGCCGCCGAGGAATATTCTTGTTCCAAGGCCTATTGTTTTATAATAAGGGTCGTTAAAAAGGGGACTGAACTCCCCGGCCGAGCAGTAATTTGCATTCCCGGCTCCCGGCTTCAAAGCCCCCATGTAAGTATAGATTGTTTTATTTGTCAGGTTAACGGCACAGTTATAATTCTGATATCCGTTTCTCGGGTTACAAAGAACGGCATGCGGAAGAGTTGCAATAGAAATCTCTTTTTCCACAAGGCGGCTCGGATAGCATGCAGTGCCGTATGCGGTCGCTTTCAGATGCACCTTTTTCCCTGCGACCAGATCCTGTATGACATGCCCGCCGCCGTAATTGAACTCGCCGGGATAGACCTTGTTCAAAGGATCATCTTCGCATGGTTCCGTGGCCCCTATATAGCAATCGACAGCGGCAAGTCCCGCATATGCAGGCACATTGTTAAGCCATACCTTTGACGCTTTAATCGTGGGAACCGAATGCCCGAAATTGATAAAAGCGCCTGAAGAGCACATAGGGGCGAAAGTCCCGGTAGTAACAACATCCACACGCTTTGCAGCCTGAACCGGCCCGTCGTTTTTCACGATGTCAATCATTTCCCCGGCTGTAACCACAACAACTTTTCCGGATCTGATCTTCTCGTTGATCTCACCGTAACTCTTTTTTACCTTATATTCTTTCATACTTCCTTCTCCTGCCTATTTCGAGCCGGATTTAACAGCTTCAATCTTTCCCGTAACGTTATTTGATATCCATGAAGCATCCAACCATTCCAGGGGATTCACAAATACATTATTTACCAGCACGCTGAAATGCAGATGGTCTCCGGCAGCAAGCCCTGTTCTACCCGAATGTCCTATCGTATAATTTTTTTCTACAATCTGACCTACCGTAACATCAGAACTGCTCATATGGCCATACATACTGAAAAGGCCGAAGCCATGATCAATAAGCACCATTTCCCCATAAATTCCAAAATCTCCGACAAATACAATCTTACCTTTGTTTGCCGCAGGAATCGGCGCTCCGGCAAGAGATGCCAGATCAATCCCAAGATGAACCTGGCTGTCTACGAACTTGCCATTATAAAGATAATCCCTGTGGTCGGCAAAACCAGCTTTATTTGTGGCGTTCGGGAAATTTACAAAAACACCTTCCCAGAGCATGCTATTCTCTGTGTTTTTTACAAGTTCTTTTAATTTGTTATGGTTTTCAACCCGCAGCTCACGGTTTACTTTAATATACTTATCTAAAAGAGGATTGGCTGAATTCTGGGCAACAGCCACATCGAATTGAGGCATAGTTGCATTAAGGAATGCATCAGAGATTTCAATCGAATCTTTTTTAAATTTACGCTCCTTGATATGTATATTGAAACCTCTTTTTGAGCTGTTTCCTGCTTCATCAACCGCCGAAGCGTATATTTCAGTACCCGGCCCCTTGTCATATTCAAGAGCATAAAAGCAAATATAAATATTTTTATCCGGGAAATATCCGCTATAGCCGGGAAAGAAATTTGCGCCGGCATAAACCCCGTTACTTATGCAGAGTTCGGACAATCTGTATATTACAACGCCTGCCCCACCCTGGTTTATATATTCCGTTCCGCTTAAGATATCCATTTCAGGCCGCTTTGTATCGATCAGAATCTCTTTTTCTATCGTTGCGATGTTTCCGTTCCACCACCTCTGCCAGGAATAGTCCCATGCAATCATTCGCAGAACCGCTTTCCCGTCTGCAAGCCCCAGCTTTGCCGGTTCGATGAGAACGTTTAAAATATCCTCTTTATTTTTTCCGCCGCTGAAAAAACCTGCCTTTTGATACTCCTTTTCAACAAGGGGCATCTCTTTCCCGTCTTTTTCGATCTCTATCCGGATCTTGCGCAAGCCCCTTTTTCCGTCTGAAACTGAAACCGGAAGATCTTTTGAGACACCGATATATATCGATCCGGCCGGAATATCGACTTTTATGACAGGTTTCTCATTCTCCAGGCATACGAGCAAAATCCATAAGACAGGCAATACGACTACAAGACATAACAGCGCAATAAAGAGGGCATTCGAACCAAAAATTTTGCTTTTCAATGTTATAAATCCGCCTTTCATGATAATAAATATACGTAAAGAGCCATAATCCATTAACAGTTAACAAAAAGATAATCAAGGGCTCTTTTTCGTTTCTTGACTTTTAAACCACTAACCTGTAGATATTTGAAAACAAAGGATTACAAGGCATGTAATGATCTTGTTGACAGACAATAAATTATTGCGGAAGACCCATGAAAAACAGCATTAAAGTCGGTAATATATCAATCGGGGGAGATAATCCGCCGGTCATAATAGCAGGTCCGTGTGTCATTGAAGATAAAGAGACAACGCTATATATAGCGCGATATCTTAAGGAGCTTGCACAGAAACTTGATATATCACTGATATTCAAAGCTTCGTATGACAAGGCTAACCGAACATCCATTGATTCCTTCAGAGGTCCCGGACTTGCCGCAGGGCTTCAGATTCTTGATCAGATCAAAAAGGATCTTGGCCTTGTAATTCTGTCGGACGTTCATTCAATAAATGAAATAGATGAGGCAGCAAAGGTTTTGGATGTTATCCAGATACCTGCATTTCTGTGCAGGCAGACCGATTTCATACTTGAAATTGCAAGAGCGGGTAGGCCCGTTAATATTAAAAAAACACCCAAACACACCCAACACA
>CAYVMK010000284.1:0-3788 GCA_964452445.1 uncultured Desulfonema sp.
CTTACTGGTCAAAATAATCAGAAAATATCGGTTAATTTATTCCGGAAATCAACAAGGGCGATGACCGGTCCGGCTCACGAACCGGCAACTCGTGACAGTTCAGATCGGGTGAACCCCCTAAGCCACAAGTTCCCTTGTACTGTTCAAAAAGTGACAATGTCCGGTTCGGTCCACAAATCGGTCCGTTTGAGTAGTCCGACGAGGTGGCCTCCCCCCTCTCAAACGTTCACTTGATGAGGGATTTAACGCCGGGTCGGAAATAAGTCAAGGAAAAGATGCAGATGGAAGTCAAGATAGACGAAAGAGGCGTAGAAAGCCTTGGATGAAGTGCGATATTCGGCTTTTATTTACAGAATCCTCTTGCATCGAGAAAATTCATAGAATTGCATAAACCCATCCTGCAGGCAATCTTCGCTTTTTCACACAGACGCTCAAGCTCATTTAATTCCAGGCAGGCGCTTATCTGGCTGTTCGGTTTTTGGGACAAATTCGGGTCTATCAGAAGCGCATTCTGCAAATCTTCGAGGAAGCGCTGATATTGCCACAGGTTTTTATTGGCCGCCGCACGGTTGAGAAAAGCGTCTACACGCTGGGGTGTTAAGCGGATGACCTCGTTGTAATCATTGATGGCCTGGTGATACTGATGCATCTCAAAATAAGCGACTCCGCGGTTGTTGTACGCGTCGGCATAGTTATTATCAAGCAGAAGGGCGTGGTTGAAATCGTCAATCGCGGGCTGTCTGCGGCCAAGATTATAATAGGCGACACCGCGGTTGTTGTATGAAACGGGGTTGTATGCATCTATCCTGATGGATTCGCTGAGATATTCCATCGCTTTTTCGGGGTCATTGTATTTCCCTTTTTCCCATAACGCTATGGCCTTTTTATTCCATTCAACGGCCGGAATCGCCTGGATAGCCTCGTCAAGATCATTTCTCAGTTTGTTCTTTTTCTCCTGTTTGCCTGCAGACGGCATCTTTGCAAGATCTTTGCTCTGTTTTTCCAGTTTTTCTATTCTCTCCAGCAATTCCTTCTCACGTTTTTTAAGCTCGCTGTATTTATCTATGAGGGTCCTGTCTTCCTGTATCTGTTTTACACGATTATTCATAATGCTGTTGTCAACATCAACTTTCAATTCAAGGATTAATCCGAATCCTTCATCCGTTGCGTAATTTTTCTGAGACAAAATATCCACATTAAGAATTCCCGATGCAAGGGCAATGCTCTGGTCTTTTGTCAGGGTGAAATCTTCCACAACAGTAAGGCTCTCAAGATAAGTGCCGGCCTTTTCCAGGACTTCGGTTTTCCCCTTTGCAACTGCCGCGATCTTGGCATCATCGGGTGACTGGCTTCCGGCAAAAGGCTGGTTGACGACATGGGTAAATGCTTTTTTGTCCTTTGCCGGTGAGAGCGTATTTCCAGGCTCTTTCCGGGTTTTTGTACCGGCAGGGTTTTGGCCGGCCGCAGCGGCAGGGTTTTCCTTTTTAACTTTCGGCGTCTTACTTTCGCTGTTTGCAGGGCCTGTGGCAAGGAAATTAAAAATAAATATAAATAAGAACATCAATACGGATAATGATTGGAAACGGGCTTTCATTTGACCAAATCTCCTTGGGAAAAACTTTATATAAATGTCTCGATTGCTCACCTTAACCCGGCTGTCTCACATTAAAAGCTGAGTTTTTCAAAACCTATCTCAAGATTCCGGAGCGTACTTTCAAATGCGGTGTTCCGCATTTCAGCAAATCCGTTTTCCCGAACATGGCTTCCTGCAAGCATAGTTCCCGACCATCCGGCATCAAAGAGCTTCTCCTGTTTCATGAAATCCGTAAGCGAAACCATCCGTTCAGGATCTGAAGGTAAGACGCCGGAATTCTTCAGGTTCTGGTGTACTATATACCGCAGCTTTCCGCCATATTTGGTCTTGAGCTTTTTTATCACAAATCCACTGTCCAGCAAAATTTTTATGTTCCAGAAATTATACGGAGAGACAGTCGCGCAAAGATGCTCGTAAGGCTCCATCCTTCTTAAAATGGATATTGCATGCCGGTTCATTACCAATGCCAGCGAATTGCCGAGGAAGTCAGGATGAACGCATACCATCTGGAAATTGGCCGTTTTGCATAATGAATTTTCCGACAGACCCAGATCTATTCCGAGGTTCCATTCGGAATCATTGATATCCGGGAAATAAACATTTCGGAAGGCGATGAGGCTGCCGCCGGATACTACGCCGAGAATAAATCCCTTTCCTCCGATATGCTCTTTCATGAAACTTTCCGAAAAGGGTTGAAGCATATCGCCGCGGGGGAGCCCTTCGATAATCACCTGCTGCAATTCGATTATTTCAGAAAGGTAGCTTACATCGAGAATCCTGATTTCATACGGAACTTTGCATAAGGCCGAATCTTTGCCCTTTCGCACCGCAACCCCGGCGCCGGTAACATCTTCCACCTGCGAATTTATATTTCCGGAAAAGGGCATATCCTGCTTTTCTCTGCTTTGCCGAACTGTTTACAAATAAATCTATCTGGCCGCCGCAATATCTTCAAACACTTCATCTGAAAAGCCCAGCACATCTATAGTGGGGTCATATCCGATAATCTGTGCTGTCTTTAAATTAATTGCGATACGGGGCGGATCTTCAAAAAGCTGTTCAAGATCGCGGGGCCTTGCGCCGTTGAATATTTTTGCTATGGTTTCCGCGTGGAAGCGGGCGACATATTTGAATCCGGCTCTTGCTATGCTGAGCAGGGCGCCATGCTTTACTTCATCTGTTCCGCGCTGCGAAAAAGTCGGTATTTTATTGGACAAAAAAGGGCCAATAAGTTGAGGCATGTACGGGAGCGTAACACCCCTGTGAACTGTAATATAAACTGCGTCTGTTTTTTGGGACAGCTCTTCGTGGCATTTCATAACTGCATTCCGCACATCTTCCTGGGTAACGGCTGAAAAAGGGGCATGGCATGTTATGAGATTAAACCCGAGCTCATTTGCAACTTTTTCGATATCGTCGATAGCCGCGTAAGTTCTTCCCTCAACCGTGTTTTGTTCCAGAACAACCCCAAGATTTTTAAAATGAAAAATATCGTAAAAAATCCGGATCTGCCTTTCATAACGGGTCGGATCAACGCGGGCATTGAGGTGATCGTAGCCGGAATCATCCGCGCTTATTGAGATGTATGATGCAACCGGGTTGCTTGTCGACATTACAATTGTCGGAACCGAGTGATCGTTGTTGGCCAGGTCCTGCCCTGCCCAAGTGCCCATTGCAAGCATAAGGTCGATGTCTTTTTTTTTGTTAAGCCGATCTATTATGGCTAATTTGTTTACCGTCCGCAGTTTCTCTTTATCCCAGTTATCCGACCAGTATGCATCCGGAACAAATTCGAGGTAGTCGCTTTTTACATTCAGTGAAATCCATGCCCACAAATTTTTTGTATCGGTTGCATCTGCCGGAGGAGGAAAATCAATCTTTTTAGTCCACCCGAGATCAGAAAAGGCTGTTACGAGAGAACGCAGATTATCCGGATAATTTTCATAGGGGCCGCCTTCAAGGTAACCGACCCGCCATTTTTTGCCTTTATTCGTTTTTGGCGTGACGGGAAAGTTCTTTTTTTCTGCCGCATATACATTCGAAAAAAAGAAACCCGTCAAAAAGACAAGCATGATTAAAGATTTAAAGACTCTGTTCATTTTCTCTCCCGGGAACCATTACAAAATGTCTGAAAGTAGGTTTAACTTGTATCATTATTATTGATAAAAAACAACACCAAACACACCCAACCACA
>CAYVMK010000285.1:0-3787 GCA_964452445.1 uncultured Desulfonema sp.
CAATTCCCATCACCCGTTTTGCTCCGAGAGGAGGAGATAACAGCAGGTTGCGGAGGTTGTCGGCAAAAACTCTTATTGCTTCGGAATCGGCTCTCTCTTTCGTCATAAGCCTTGCTTCCGTCTCCATTGAGCGCGAAAGGAGCCTTTTGTAACTGTCATGCACGGCAATCCTGACCTGGCTTGAGTCGCCTCCTGTTCCTTTTACAAACAGCCTTTCAAGCATATTAACGGCATCTTCTTCCGAAGGAGCAATGGTGAGGTTGAGAAACTCTTCCTTCTCTCCTCTCCGCATGGCAAGAATCCTGTGAGAGGGGGCATTAGCCGCCGGCTCCTGCCAGTCAAAATAATCCCTGTATTTTGCGCCTTCCTCTTCCTTTCCGGTTGCAACCCTGCATATGAACATCCCCTTTGCGGCAAAGAGATTTCTCAAAGCCGCGCGCGCATTCTGATCTTCACTTACCATTTCAGCAATTATATCCCTTGCCCCGGAAAGCGCATCTTCAGCGCTTTCAACACCCTTTTCCGGGTCAACAAACCGTTCCGCCTCTTTATACGGATCGGCGCCTTCCTGTTTAAAGATAATAAGCGCAAGAGGTTCAATGCCTTTTTCTCTAGCTATGGTCGCTTTTGTCCGCCGTTTCGGCCTGAACGGGAGATAAATATCCTCAAGGACAGCAAGAGTGGAAGCAGACATGACTTTTTCACGAAGCTCGTCAGTAAGATGGCCGTTCTGCTCCAGTGATTTTAAAACCGCTTCCCTGCGGCTGTCCAGTTCTTCAAGCCGGGTAAGCCTGTCCCTTATTGCCGTAATCACAACCTCGTCAAGGCTTCCCGTGGACTCCTTCCTGTACCGGGCAATAAAAGGTATTGTAGCGCCCTCTTCAAGAAGCTCTGAAACAGCCTTTACCTGCGATATATTTAAACTCAGTTCATCAGTTATGTTCGATATGTGTGTTTCGTTCATCTCTCCCCGTTGTTCTTTACTATCAGTTATCAGTTGCCAGTGACCGGCAGTCAGCTGTTGTTCGTACTTCGAATATGGTCTCTGGTTTATGGTTCAACCAGAAACTACAAACCAGAAACCACAAACCAATACCTCGAACCCTCGAATCCTTGAAGATACTCAATGGCGGAAGACATGGGGGCGCCTGCTTTTCCGGCCCCGATTACAAATACATTGTCAAACCTGTCAAGGTTATATTTCACTCCTCCGGCCACCAGATAATTATTTCTCCGGCGGTAAAACCGCTTCACAGCGGCTTCAGGTTCAACTGCTTCAATGCCTGCGTAAAAAATCCCGGAAGCGTGTTTACGGAGCGTTTGCACTATTTTTTACTCCTGCTCAGTCTGATAATCGCATCTTTAAATGAAATATATTCACCGTCATTGCTGTAGCTTTTATACGGAGTTATTGACGGTTTCTTATTTACAAGTCTTGCTATACCTTCCCGGAAAGTAAAAAATTTGTTTTCATCCTGCTGCGGCAAAAAAGTATCCGGCATGGAAGATGTTGTTTCCTTATCAACAGCTTCGAATCTGTAGCCGTCTTTTTCAGGAATTACCCTCACCTTGATATTTATTTTCCCGCTTTCAGGTTGTCCGGCAATCCGGTTCACTGCTTCTTTGTTCAGTTTATCAAGTTCATCCACCCTGTTTTCAACCATATCCCTGTTGCCTGCCCATAAGAATGATGTTGCTGTTATTACAAAGAAAAAACCTGTAATGCATTTTATAGTTTTTTTCATAGCGCCTCCTTTCTTTTGCCTGATTTATATCATTCTCATTTTCCCCGGTCAATCACCTATATGTCAGGTTATGCCGGCACAGCAATTCCCGGTGGACCGAAACAGCGAGCGCATTCTCCGCTGCTTGCGGCGGAGTTAGCGAGCGAATTAAAAACAGACACTATTCCCTACGATTGATGTTTTTCACAAAAATTTTAAATTTTACCACGAAGGCCACGAAGAGCACGAAGAAAGAAAAAATATAATCTTTTTTTAAGATTCGTGTTCCTCGTGGTTTTATAAAATTATTACGCTTTTACGACTTTTTACGATATCGTCAATATAGGTATTGCATTAACAAAATAAAAAATGATACCTGAAATCAGAAACTGCCACTCTCTCTTTTAAACTCCATATTATAAGGTAACAGCTTGAAAATAATCATTACAAACAACCTGAGGCTTTCCGGAATTCCAACCCAGTTATATCAAATAGTTACGGAAAGACTTACAATATCAAACCCCAAATGGGTGGAAAATGAGAGAATGGGGCGCTGGAACAGGGGAATTCCCAGGATTCTGCGTTTATACGACAGAATACGAGGGGGCGGGCTATGGATTCCGAGAGGCTTTATGCGTCAGCTCATATTCCTCTGTAAACACCACGGAGTAGAATATGAAATAACAGACAAAAGGCGCTTGCTTCCTCCGGTTGATTTTAAATTCAACGGCTCATTAAAGCCGTTCCAGGATCAGGCGGTCAAAGTCATGCTTTCCAAGGACTTCGGCACATTGAGCGCACCGACCGGAAGCGGCAAGACCATCATGGCGCTTTATATCATAGCGCAGCGGATGCAGCCTGCATTGATAATAGTCCATACAAAAGAGCTTGCCTCCCAGTGGATCGAGAGGATTGAAACATTTCTTGGAATCCCGAAAGAAGAGGTGGGAATAATAGGCTCGGGCAAAAAAATAACCGGCGGCAAAATAACCGTAGCCCTTGTTCAGTCCATATACAAGTGCGTTGAAGAAGTATCTTTAAGGACCGGTTTTCTCCTGGTGGACGAATGCCACAGGACGCCCAGCAGAACATTCACCGAGGCAGTCACCGGTTTTGATTCGAAATATATGCTTGGATTGTCGGCGACACCCTGGCGCAGGGATAACCTGTCGAGGCTTATTTTCTGGCACCTTGGAGATGTCCGGCATGAAGTGGAAAAAGCCGGGCTGGTCGAAACGGGAGATGTAGTGCCGGCGGAAGTCGTTGTAAGGGAAACGGATTTCAGTCCCTTTTTTGATCCCGTCAACGAATACAGCAGGATGCTCTCGGAACTTACCTCAAATGACGGCAGGAATCATCTTATAGCATCTGATATTGCAAATGAAGTGAAAAACGGGACAGGAAGCTGCTGCCTGGTTCTGACGGACAGGAAAAAACACTGCGAGACACTCCGGGCGCTTCTCAAATTCAGGCATAAAATATCTTCCGAACTGCTCACCGGAGACGTGCCTGATGCCGGCAGAAAAGAGGTTCTTGACCGCCTTAATAACGGGGAAATAAAAGTTCTTGTGGCTACAGGACAGCTCATCGGGGAAGGATTCGACTGCAAAAATCTCTCTACCCTTTTTATAGTCACACCCATAAAATTCAGCGGGAGGGTGCTTCAGTATTTAGGAAGAGTTTTAAGGCCTGCTCCCGGCAAAAATAAAGCCGTTGTTTATGATTACGTTGATGTGAAAGTTGATATCTTAAAAGCGTCAGCCGTATCAAGGCAGAAAGTCTATGCCTTGTGGAAAGGTTAAGGTTCACCATTGAAGCTCCCCGCCGCAAGTCCGCCGCGGCGGACCTTCGGCGGGGAATGCGCTCGCTGTTTCGGTTCAAAGCTCTCGATTCATCTCCGCAAGGTGAGGTACCCACTACAGCCGGATTTAAAAGAGACCTTTGAAGAACATCCAATTTTGACCAAGTACAAGGAAGGCGCTTATTAAACGGAAAAATATTATTGACAAGCAGGGTGTACGCCTGATATTACATTGCAAATTCGGGAAAATGACAGTTAACAA